>JAEWIK010000258.1 GCA_023387135.1 Actinomycetes bacterium
GCGGGCGGGCTGCTCACCGTCCTGCTGGCGTCGGCGATGTTGCTGGTGGTGAGGTTCCCCGACCCGACTGTCGTGCTCGCCGACCCCGCCTTCCCCGGCGTGGCGGTGCTCGCGGGGCTGGTGTTCGGCTACTTCGGCGGCACTGTCTTCCACGTGAAGGCGATGATCAGGCGCCGCCACGAACTCGCCTGGCGCAACCTCTCGATCGGCTGGCACGCGGTGTGGACGCTGGTCGCCGCGGCCGGGGTCATCACCGGCCACGTCGGACGCTGGTGGCCGCTGTTCTTCCTCGCCGCCACCTTCAGGGCGTGGCTGCTTCCCGTCATCGCCGAGCGCCGCCCCGTCCGCCCGCTCGCCGTGGGAATCGTCGAAGTGGTGCTGAGCGTCGTGCTGCTCGTGATGGCGGTCGCAGAACAGCCCATCGGTTGAGGCCTGTCGTGCTGTCCGGCGAGCACGTAGACTGCGGCATCGCTGCACCGTGTCGGTCGGGGGGAGGCGCACGCGATGACAGATGAGCCCGAAGCCGTCACGTCGGGCATGAGCACGGGATCGCTGATCACCGCCGTCGCCGTGGCGTCGGCAGTGCTGCTCGGCATCACGGGATTCGTGCTGAGCCCGCTCGTGTTCTCGGGCGCGACCCCGGCGGTGCCGTCGCCGTCGGTCAGTTCCACCGCCACGCCGGCGTCCAGCGCCACGCCGTCAGCGACAGCCAAGCCGGTCTCCGTGCAGCCTGCTGCGCTTCCGGCGCTGACCAAGCCGCTCAGCATCAGGTTCCTCTTCGCGCACCAGTCGGTGGGCGCGAGCATCACGGCCGTCGTGCCCGAGGTCTACAAGAAGGCGAAGCTCGCCCAGCCCAAGGTCGGGTGGTGGGACGAGGTGATGAACACCAAGACCCCGGTCTTCGCCCACGTGCCGATCGGCACCAACGGCGACCCCGAGGGCAAGCTCGCGGACTTCGTGAGATACCTCGACGAGGCTCCCGCCGGCGGGCTGGACATGGCGTTGCTGAAACTCGGCTACGCCGACATCAATGCCTCGACCGACGTCGACACCCTCTTCGAGGAGTACGCCACGACGATGGCCGACCTGCAGGCCAAGCACCCCGACATCGTCCTGCTGTACTCGACGGTGCCGCTCGTGGTGGACAGGGGTTCGCAGCTCGTGGCCGCCGCCAAGGTGACAGGCGTCAGCGATCCGACCTGGCCGGCCGCCTCCGACAACATCGCGCGCGAACGCTTCAACACCCTCGTCCGGGCCAAGTACCGCGCGTCCGGCAAGCTGTACGACGTGGCCGCCCTGGAGGCCCGCGCGGCCGGCGGCAAGCTCACCGCCATGCAGTACGAAGGGCAGTGGTACCCGGTGCTCAACCCCGAACTCGCCGCGCCCGATCGCCAGCATCTCAACGACACCGGCGCGCTGCAGTTGGCTACCGAGTTGGTGAAGCTGGTGTCGTCGGTCCCGCAGGCGAAGTGACCGCCGTGGCAGCCGTCCTGAGCGTGGTCATTCCGGCCCACGACGAGTCAGCTGTGATCGCCAGGCTGCTCGGTGCCCTCGCCTCCGCCTCGGGAGCCTCGCAGCTCGAGATCGTCGTGGTGCCCAACGGCTGCACCGACGACACCGCCGAACGGGCTGCGGCGTTCCCGGGAGTGCGAGTGAGCCCGATCGAGGTGGGCTCGAAGATCGCCGCCCTGCGGGAGGCCGACAGGGTGGCGACAGTCTTCCCGCGCGCCTACGTGGACGCCGACGTCGACGTGAGCTTCGACACGCTGCTGGCGCTCGCCGAGGCGCTCTCCAGGCCCGCCGGGCCGCTGGTGGCCTCACCCCGGCTCGTCGTCGACACCACGGGCGCGAGCTGGCCCGCGCGGCAGTTCTACAAGGTCTGGGAGCTCACCGAGTACCGGCAGAAGGACCACATCGGTTCCGGCCTCTACGCGCTGTCCGAGCAGGGACGGGCGCGCTTCGGCGACTGGCCGGACGTGATCGCCGACGACAGGTTCATCCAGCAACTGTTCCTGCCCTCGGAACGCCTGAGCCTGCCGCACCACACCTTCACTGTGCGGAGCCCGCGGACGCTGCGCGCGCAGATCCACCGGGCCACCAGGATCAACCGCGGCAATCGCGAACTCCCCGCCACGCTGCAGAACGCCCCGGCGCCGGAAGCGGGCAGGCACGCCGAACTCCTCAAGCGCGTGCTGCGACGGCCCGCGCTCTGGCCCGCCTTCCCGATCTACCTCGCCGGTAGCCTGATCGCGAGCTTCCGTGCCCGCCGCGAACTCGCGCGCGGGCAGGCTGCAGACTGGCACCGCGACGACACCACGAGGGCTACACCATGACGAACCCTGACGGCGAGGCAGACGACACACCGGCTGCCGGGGACGAACCCCTCGTCAGTTGCGTCATCGTGAACTACAACACGCGCGAGCAGACGGCTACCTTCCTGCGCTCGCTGGTGGCGGAGACCGAGTCGCTGGCGTGCCAGATCGTCGTGGTCGACAACGGGTCCGCCGACGGCAGCGTCGCCGCGTTCCGGGCGGAGTTCCCGTCCATCACCGTCGTCGACACCGGGGAGAACCTGGGCTTCGCGGGCGGGGTGAACGTCGGCGCTTACCACGCGAACGGCAAGTACCTGCTGCTGCTGAACCCCGACATGGTCGCGCTCCCCGGCTCGGTCAAGGCGCTGCTCGACTTCGCCGAGACCCATCCCGAGTACGGCCTCTACGGCGGACGGACTGTCGCCGCCGACGGCACCCTCGAACCGTCCTCCTGCTGGGCGGCCCCCACCCTCTGGTCGCTGCTGATGTTCGCCACGACACTGTCGACGGCGTTCAGGAAGTCGCCGATCTTCGATCCCGAGTCCATGGGCACCTGGCAACGCGACACCGTCCGCGAGGTGGAGATCGTGACAGGCTGCCTGCTGCTCGTCAGGCGCGCCCTGTTCTACGAGGTCGGCAGGATGGACGAGGACTACTTCCTGTACGGCGAGGACGCCGAGTTCAGCCTGCGGATGCGTGCGCTCGGACATCGAGCCGTCATCGTCCCCGCCGCCGAGATGGTGCACGAGGTGGGCGGCTCGAGCGTCAGCGGCAACAAGGGCTGCATGGTCATGGCGGGCAAGGTCACGATGCTGCGCAAGCTGTGGTCCCCCACCAGGGCGGCGATCGGCACCCGGTTGCTGCTGGCGGGCACCGCCAGCCGGGCATTCCTGGAGAAGGTGCTGCGCAGGTCGGGGCCGTGGCGCACCGTCTGGCAGCGCCGTCGCGACTGGTGGATCGGCTACCCGGGCGCCCGGGCGACGGTGTTCGGGCTCCCGGTGGAGCGGGAAGGGGCGGCACGATGAGCAGGCTGGCGGCGTTCGTGAGGTCGGTCGTCGACCCCAGGGTGTGGGCCCACGGCCTGCGCCTCGCGCACTTCTCCAACTACTCCCACGTGAGCCAGCTCAGGAAGCTGCACCTCGGTTCGGGCGTCACCTTCGCCCCCAACGTGTCGTTCAGGAATGCCGAGCGCATCTGGATCG
>JAEWIK010000303.1 GCA_023387135.1 Actinomycetes bacterium
GCTCTACAACGCCTCGCGGGATGCCGGCTCGACGTACCTGAAGTTCGCCGACGACACGCCGCCCGCCGTCGCCACCCTGCCGGGCGGAGGGCTCGGGGTGACGCTCGTCGACATCCTGACCGACAGCCGCGAGATCACCATTCCGGTAGATCTCGTGGTCCTGGTCACCGGCATGGTGCCGCGGGAGAACACCCGGCTCGTCGACATCCTGAAGCTGTCGGTGGGCAGCGACGGCTTCTTCAACGAGATCCACCCCAAGCTGCGTCCGGTCGAGACAGTGGTCGACGGGGTCATGATCGCGGGCTGTTGCCAGAGTCCCCGCACGGTGGGGGAGAGCGTCGCTGCCGGTCTGGCTGCGGTCGCCCAGAGCGCCGCACTGCTCAAGAAGGGCTTCGCGGAGCTGGAACCGCTGGTTGCGCGGGTGGACCCCGAGAAGTGCACCGGCAGCGGGGAGTGCCTCACCACCTGTCCGTATGACGCGATCACCAGCATTGAGTGGGACGGTCGCAGCATCGCCTCGGTGGACCCGGCCACCTGCAAGGGCTGTGGCGGCTGCGTCCCGGTCTGTGGCAGGGACGCGATCAACCTTCTCGGCTACACCGACCAGCAGATGCGCGCGGCGATCGAGGAACTGATCTCCGCACCAGCACCCGTGAAGGAGCCCGTGGCATGACACATCCCATGACCCAGGCCCTGCGGGACCCCCGAGAGGTGATCCGGGAGGAGCCTCTCATGCACGCCCCCATTCTGGCCGCCGTCGCCGACGGTTCCGCCACGATCACTGAGATCGCCGAGCGCATCGGCCACCCCGTCCACGAGGTCGTCTACTGGGTGATGGGCATGCGCCGCTACGGCCAGCTCATCGAGAGCGTCGAGGCCGATGAGGACGGGTTCTTCAGCTATGGCGCCGTCGGCCGCGGCCCGGCTGCCACCCTCGAGGAGTGTGAGGACGAATGAGCACGCTGGTCAATCCGAACCTGATCACCGACCTGCAGAAGTTCGGTGGTGCGGACATCAACGCCTGCTTCAGCTGTGGCAACTGCACGGCGATCTGCCCGCTGGCCGACAACGACGCCAGGTTCCCGCGCACGTTGATCCGGCTGGCCCAGGTGGGCCTGACCGACGACCTGGTGGCGAGCAAGGAGCTGTGGACCTGCTACGGGTGCGGCATGTGCACCGACCGCTGCCCGCAGGCAGCTGCTCCCGGCGCGTTCATGGGCGCCGCTCGGCGCTACGCCATCTCCCACTACGACAAGAGCGGGATCGCGCGCGTCCTGTACACCAGGCCGGTGGTCGGTGGCGCAATCGCGCTGGGCGCTGGCGCGTTCTTCGCGCTCTTCTTCGCCGCGATCCGGGGGGAGCAGAGCGACAGCACGCTGGCACTGTTCGACTTCATCCCGTATGGCGTCATCCACACGACCGGCGTCGTGCTGATGGTCGTGGTGGCGCTGTTCAGCCTGCTGGGCGTCGGGCTGCTGGCTCGCGACCTCGCCCGGCGGGACAACGTCACCCGCGCAGACCTCTTCGGCGGCAAGGACGCGTGGAAGCGAACCGGACGAGCCCTCTGGTACGCCCTCGGCATCGAGTCGCTCGGTCAGAAGCGGTACCGGCAGGACTGCGCGGACGACCAGCCGGCCGAACCGCTGTACCGCCGGCGCTGGCTGATCCACGCACTCACCATCTGGGGCTTCCTCGGCCTTCTGCTGGCCACCACGCTGGACTACGGCATGGATCTGCTGGGCATCAAGGCGACCGGAACGCCGGTGCCGATCTGGTACCCCATCCGGCTGCTCGGCACCATCGCCGGACTCGCGCTGATGTACGGCGTCACCTGGTTCATGATCCGTCGCTGGCAGCGGGAGAGGGCCTGCAACGAGGCCAGCAAACCCTCGGACTGGCTGTTCCTCGCGCTGCTGTGGCTGACCGGCCTGACCGGCTTCCTCATCGAGGCCGCCCTGTACGCGGAGCCGGTGCAGGCATGGGGCTACTGGGTGTTCCTCATCCACGTGGCGATCGCCATGGAACTCGTCCTGTTCCTTCCGTTCACGAAGTTCGCGCACGCCATGTACCGCCCGGTTTCGCTGTTCTTCTACGGTCTCGCGAAGGACCGCAGTTCCGCCGCCTGACCAGGAGGTTCAGTTCCACCCGTTTGGCAGGATCCGACAGTTCGTGAGGAGCGCGATGAACCCGGTACCGAAGACCCGTGACGCTATGATGGCCCTCGTTCGCGACGCCAGGGGGTAGCCACCATGCAGATGGACGCCGAGCAGCTCGTCGGTGTGGTCAAGCGGCTGCGTCGGGCCGAGGGCCAGATCGGCGGAGTCATTCGCATGATCGAGGACGGCCGGGACTGTGCCGACATCGTCACCCAATTGGCGGCCGTGTCGAAGGCTCTCGACCGGGCGGGATTCGCCGTGATCGCCACCGGGCTCCGCCAGTGCCTCGCCGAGAACTCGGACGGTTCCGGCGTGGACACCGCCGAACTCGAGAAGCTGTTCCTCTCGCTGGCGTGAGGCGCCGCCTCGCGAAACCGCTCACCGAGCCCACTCCGCTGCGGGCCTGCATCTGTAGACCCGCGTCGGCGATCAGGCACAGGACATCCGAATCTGCCGATGAGCGGTCGCGTCTTGCAGAGTTCTCCGGCGGGGATGGTGCGCTTGGGACACACTCGTCGCAGGGCGGCGACTCTCCGTCTCGTTCTGGAGCAGAGGTGGGCATGCAACGGCTTGGCGGAGTGATCGATGGGGTGGACTACCACACGTTCTATCTGGTCGCGGATGAGAATCTGTGGGGATTCCCCGATGGTGATCTCGAGGACGACATTTCGCCACACACCCTTGTTGTGCCGACGGGGAACTCGGTGGGCGTCAGAACTGGGATCGCGATGGGCCAGGTCAACCTGACGATCGAGGTGCTCGACGCTGCGCCGGGTGCGATGGACGATCGCCGTCCGTGGGAGGCGGTCTCGGAGGTCAGCTTCGAGGCGAGAACCAGGGGGGCGCGCATCGCGTTCATGGCGTGGGGTCCCGAACCTCCCTTCGACTCTTTCGAGTTGGCGACGGGGACCGGTTGGTATCGCGTGCGTGCCCACGCCGTCGGACGGAATCTGGACGTCGACGCGGTGGTGTCGGAGAACCCGCGCGAGGAGCACCTGCTGCAGTTGTGGCGCACCGACGGCTTCCAGCCGGCGCGGCACCACCGCATGGACAACTCGTGGGCGGGCCAATGGGCCAAGCGGGACGTCCCCGGCCCCGAAGTCGACGAGCATCCGTCCGTCGCGGAGGAGATCATCAAGTGGAACGAGCTGGTTGATCAGATCGCTGGTCTCGACCCCGAGGACCAAAGACGGGTGGCGCACTGGGCCGCGTCCACCGTGTGCGAACTCGCCGGCGCTACCGCCCTGGACTGGGGGCCGGCCCTCGAGGCTCTGCGTGACGGCCGGCCACTGCCGCCTCCGTTCAATGATCCAGTGGCGGCGTGGACCCGCCTGAACCGGTGGCTGCGGACGGTTGCCGTTGCCCCGGACGGCGCTGATGCGCAGGACATGAGCCGCCTGCCTGGTGTCGCTCTCTCGACCGTGCTCTACGCAGCCGACCCGAACCCGACCGAAGCGGCTGTCAGCGCCATGTATGCGGCAACCGGGGCAAGTAACTACTACGAAGTGAACGAGGCGTTGATCGCGGCAATGCGCCGCACGTTCGGACTGAGCTAAACGGCCCGCCCCAGCGCCCGCCCGGTTGTCCGATAAGGTGCATTATGTCATTTTGCCTCGGCGGCCGCTCTCCCCGAGGGACGGTCGTCAGTCGTTGAGGAGGCCCCAGAGCTTCACCGTCGTACTCCAGCTGCGGATCGTCATCGACTTGTAGAGCGGAGACGACATGATCGCGCTCAGGCGGCTCTTGGTGCGCTCGGCGCTCAGGCGCCGCGAGTAGATCACGCCGTCACCGGGCCACACGGCGTCGACTCCCTCGCGCGGGTTGAACACCGCCATCGCGTCCTTCGTCGAGATGCCCATGAGGAAGATCGCGTCGCTGTGGTACGTCGTCGGCTCGTCGCCGAAGCCCTCGGGCCGGTTCTCGATGACCTTCCCGAGCTGGCCGCGCGTGAGCACGAGCACCTTGACGTTCTCGTCGTGGATGTCGAAGGTCAGCGCCAGGTCGGCGTCGATCTTCTTCTTGACCGTCGCGGCCGAGTCGGACGAGTCCAGCAGCACGTTGCCGCTGTTGATGTAGGTGGTCACCTTGGTGAAGCCGAGCGCCTCGAGGCTGCCGCGCCAGGTCGCCATCGAGACGGTGTTCTTGCCGCCGACGTTCAGCCCGCGCGCGAGCACCAGGAAGCGCGTCATGCGGGGATCCGGCGGCGGATCTCCCGCGCCGTTCCGGCGGGGTCAAGGCCGTGGTCGTGCGACTCGGGCACGACGACCAGCTCGGAGTTCGGCATGGCGGCGTGGAGCAGGTCGGCGGCGCGGACCAGCATCGGGTAGGTCGGCTCCCCCCGCAGGATCGTCACCGGCACGTCGACAGACGTCATCGCCGCCGTCGGCGTCGACACCGCGCGGCTGAGGGTGGCGTCGTAGACGACGGACTGCGCCACCGCCACCAGCGACGGGAACGCCGGGCTGCGCCTGATCTGGGCGACGACCTCCTCGGGCAGCCCGACCGCCTCCCGCTGGAAGGTGGTCACCACCTCCTCGGGCCGCCCCTCGGACAGAAAGCCCTGCAGCCGTTCGGGGAAGCCCTCGCCGGGGCCTCCCTCGCCGAACAGGAAGGGCGGCTCGGAGAGGAACAGGTGCTTCACGGGCACGCCGTGGGCCGCCGCGAACAGCGCGAGCATCGCTCCCGAGGAGTGCCCGAGCACCGACGCCTCTCCCCCGACGGCGGCGACGACCGCTGCGAGGTCTTCCGCCTCGCGCTGTGGCGCGTAGGGCTGGGTGTCACCGCTCGAGCCACGCGCGCGGCGGTCGAGCGTGACACCCGCGAGCCCCACCGCGGCGAGCGCCTCGGCCTGCGGTGTGCCGGCCTCGGCTGTCGAGAAGGCGCCGCCGACGATGACGACGGGCTCGCCGTCGCCGACGAGGTGGTAAGCGATGCTGGTTCCATCGGCCGAGGTTGCGTGTGCCATTGCGTCATTCAACCACCGGCGTCCGACACCGATCGAGAGCAGAGGTCACCTGAGGGCCTGTGGCTGCTGTCATTCGAGGCTCACGACCGACACCGTCGGCACACGTGCACCGGCAGTAGCGGTTGTCCGGTGAAGGAAAAGGGCTTAATCTTGGCGAATGAAGTCTCCGGCCTTTATGTATGTGGTGGTCGCCGACCAGGTCGGCAGCCGCGACGGCACCGACAGGGTCCCCGCGGCGCTCGACCACCTCGCCGGCATCGAGGGCTCGATGGTCCTCGCCTTCGAGCGGACGACCGGCGATGAACTCCAGGGGCTGACCGGCGATCCCGCGACAGTCGTGTCGGCGGTGGTCCGCCTCAGCAGGCTGGGAGGCTGGCGGATCGGCATCGGAGCCGGCGCGGTGGAACTGCCACTCCCCTCGTCCACCCGCGAGGCGCGGGGCCCCGCCTATCTCGCGGCCCGGGACGCCATCGAGGCAGCGCATGCGAACCCCGTCGATCTCGCCCTCGCCCTCGCGGCGCCTCCCGGAACCGTCGGCGGGCGGCGCTACCGTGAACCGGTACCGGAAGCGGTCGACGCCGAGACCGCCCTCTGGCTACTGAAGTTCATCCTCGCCACGCGCAGCCCGGAAGGATGGGAGCTGGTGGAGCTACTCGACCAGGGGCATACCAACGCCGCCGCCGCCAAGGCGCTCGGCATCAGCGCGTCGGCGGCCAGCCAGCGGCTCGCCCGTGCCCACCGCGCGGAGGCAGTCCGCGCCGCAGGGCTCGCCACCCGCCTGCTGGCACGCCTGGCCGAGAACGGGTCGTGACGATGCCCGTCGTGCTCGCCGTCATCCTGAAGGTCGCCGTCATCGCGGTTCTCGGGGCGGCAGCCGTCTTCGCCGGCAGCCCGCTGGTCCAGGCGCTCTTCTTCAGGGCCGACCCGCCGCCCAAGGCGGCCCCGGCGCCGGACGACGCCGGGGCGGAGGCACCCGGCGTCAGGGCGGCGGAGACCACCCTGCGGGGCGGACGCTGGATCGGCATGCTCGAACGGCTCGCCGTCTACGCCGGCGTGCTGGCCGGGTTCCCCGAAGGCATCGCCGTGGTGCTCGCCATCAAGGGCCTGGCCCGCTACCCCGAATTGAAGGCCACCGAGAAGGGAGCGGCCGAGAGGTTCATCATCGGCACCTTCGCCAGCGTGCTCTTCGCCGCCGCCTGCGCGGGCCTCGCGTGGTGGCTCATCACCCTCTGGTGACGGCCCGGCCCTACGCCAGCCGCCAGATCCCGACGGCAGGGCCCTCACCCGACAGCACGAGCGAGTCGACCCCCACCGTCAGGGTCGGCGTCGACGCCGCGCTGCCGCCGTAGAGCAGTTCGGGCTTCTCTCCCGTCGCGAGCAGCCAGGCGGGAAGCTCCGCGCCGTCCCAGTCGGCCCTCGCGAGCACCACGAGGATCCGCTCGTCGGCGGTCTCCCGCAGGAAGGCCACGACATTGTCGTCGAGCAGCGCCCAGCGCAGGCCGCCCTCGCGCAACGCCTCGCTCCCACGCCGCAGCCTGATGAGGCTGCGATACCGCTCGAACACCGAGGCGTCCCACCGCGCGCCGCCACCGGCGGCGATCTGGTCCCAGGGCATCGTCGTGCGGGAGTGCTCGCCGTTCTCCCCCAGCGCTCCGCCCTCGTCGCCGGCGAACAGCGCCGGGATGCCCGGGTAGGTGAACAGCCACGCCGCACCCACCTCCACCAGCCGCGGGTCGTCGGTGATCGTGAGGATCCTCGCGGTGTCGTGCGAACCCAACATGTTCCACTGCCTGAGGACCACGTTCCACGGCACCGAGCCGTCGAAGTCCCGCATCGTCGACACCGCCTCGACCCCCGACCGCTTGGGGATCGTCACCGGCAGGTCGGGGAACTGCACTGTCGTGCGCGGACGGGTCAGCCACGTCCATACCGGCTTGATGAACGCCTGGTAATTCATCACCGACTGGTAACCGTCCCCCAACTGGTCGTTGTAGAGGTCATAGAAGTGCTCTCCGACCAGTAACCCGTGGGCGGCGTCCACCGTCGTCCGCGCCGCTCGCGCCACGGCGTTGTAGTAGTCGTCGGCGGCGAACCGCCCCGTCATGTGCGCGACGTCGATGCGCCACCCGTCCATGGCGAACGGCTGCCTGAGGAAGCGGCCGAGCACCGAGTCCTCCCCCGTCACCATGCGCGACCACAACTCGGCGGAGCCCCAGTTCAGCTTCGGCAGCGACGGGACCCCCAGCCAGCTCACGTACTCGGGCTCCTCCTCGCCGCTGGTGAGCGGCAGCGTCCTGCCCACCTGCTCGGCATACGTCCGCCGCCAGCGCGCGAGGTCGAGCGGGACGGCGTCGGCCCAGTAGTAGAAGCCGCCCTCGATGGACCTGTGGTCGGCCCGTGCCTTCACGAACCACTCGTGCATGTCGCCGGTGTGGTTGGTGGTGAGGTCGCCGATGACGCGCAGGCCGCGTTCGTGGGCTGCCCTGGTCAACGCCACCAGCGCGTCGTCGCCGC
Source organism: Actinomycetes bacterium (assembly GCA_023387135.1). Classification (GTDB taxonomy): domain Bacteria; phylum Actinomycetota; class Actinomycetes; order Propionibacteriales; family Propionibacteriaceae; genus Propionicimonas. The sequence goes on from JAEWIK010000303.1 coordinate 7,636, forward strand.
CGAGCAGCGGGTCGACCCTGCCGAAGGTCGAGGCGTCGTAGCGGTGGGAACTGCGCGCCGGGAAGAACGGCGTCAGGTAGATCAGGTTCACCCCGAGCCGCTCCAGGTGGTCGAGGTGCTCGGCGATGCCCTGCAGGTCGCCGCCGTAGAACTGCCTGACGGCGGGCTCTCCGCCGCGCTCGGGCTCGTCGTCCCAGCCGGCGGGAACCGCCCAGGCGGGCAGTTCGCGTTCCCCCGCGGCCGCCGAGCGGGCGAACCTGTCGGGGAAGATCTGGTAGCCCACTGCGTCGGACGCCCAGGCGGGACCGTCCCCGTACACGGTGAGCCGGAAATCGCCCAACTCGGCGACGTCGCGGCGGAACACCCCGCGGGCGGTCACCCAGAAGTAGTCGTGGTCGGTGCCCACCAGCCAGCGGTAGCCGACCACGGGGTTGTCCACGGGCAGCCTGGCCTCGTACCAGGTCTCGTGCTCGTCGGAGGCCACCACCCGGGCAGGCAGCTTCACCGGCGCGCCGTCGCGGGTGACGCGCAGCATGACGCTGGTCTCGCCGCCCCCCTTCGGCACCCTCAGCCTGACAGGCACCACGTCTCCCAGAGAGCGTGCGCCACTGTCCACGTACAGCGGGGAGCCGTCGTGGTGCGGACGATCGAGCAGGTGTCGTGTCATGTTGCCCCCATACCCACGCATCCGGAACTCAGCAGGCAGGCGACGGTCCTCGCCGCGCCGCCCTCGCTCGGCGGCGTGAAGGTCACTCCTGGAAGGGCGAAGGATCCCCGGCGCCGACCCTCAGGATCTCCACCTCGTCGCCCGAGAGGTCGACGACAGTGGTCGGCTCCAGCCCCGCGTCGCCCGAGTCGAGGACCGCGTCCAGGCTGCCTCCGAGCTCCTCGAGCACCATCCAGCCCTCGGTCATGGGGTCGGGCTGGCCGGGAAGGATCAGCGTGCTGGACATGAGCGGCCCGATCTCCCGCAACAGCGCCAGCGCCGTCGTGTGCTGCGGGACGCGGACGCCGACGGTCTTCTTCTTGGGGTGCAGCATCACCTTCGGCGCGTCCCGGGTCGCCTTCAGGATGAACGTGTACGGGCCCGGGGTCGCCGCCTTCACCGCCCTGAACACGTCGTTGTCCATCTGGACGTACTGGCCCAGCTGGGCGAACTCGCTGCAGGCCAGCGTGAAGTGGTGGTCGTGGCGCAGGTCGCGCAGCGAGCGCATGCGCTCCAGGCCGTCCCGGTTGCCGAGCTTCGTGCCCAGGGCGTAGCCGGAGTCTGTCGGATAGGCCACCAAACCGCCCTCGTTGAGGATGTCCACCACCTGGGTGATGGCACGCGGCTGGGGGTTGGCGGGGTGCACGTCGAAGTAGCGAGCCATGGTCGAAGCCTACGTCCTCGACGGTTCGCGGCGCCGGACGGGCGGCGCACGGTGGTCCGCGAAGGGCCTGGGACGCGGGACCGGATAGGGTCGGCGGCATGCCGATCCTGTCCCTCACAGAAGCCGAGTTGCGCACCCGACAGAGCCTGAAGTGGCGCGCTTTCGCACCGGACATCCTGCCGTTGTGGGTGGCCGAGATGGACGTGGCGATGCATCCCGCGGTGCGGCGCGCGCTGGCCGACGCCGCCGAGCGCGGGGACACCGGCTACCCGTTCGGACGCGGCTACGCCGAGGCTTTCGCCGCGATGGCCGCCGACAGGTGGGGCCTCGCCCTCGACGAGCCCCGGCAGGTCAAGCAGTCGGGCGACGTGATGAACGGCGTGCTGGCGGTGCTGTCCACCACGACGGTGCCGGGCGACAGGATCCTCATCAACCCGCCCGTCTACCCTCCCTTCAGGGCCGTCATCACCGGCTACGGGCGCGAGGTCGTCGAGGTGCCGCTGACAGCCGAGGGCAGGCTCGACCTGCCTGCCGTCCAGGCGGCCGTCGCCACCCGTCCGGCCGCGTACCTGCTGTGCTCGCCGCACAACCCGAACGGCACTGTCCACACCCCAGAGGAACTGGCCGCGGTGGCGACGGCCTGCGCGGAGAACGGCGTCCAGCTCGTGGTGGACGAGATCCACGCCCGCATCGTCGACCCCGGCGTCGCGTTCACCTCGATCCTGAACGTCCCCGGCGGCGAGCATGCCATCGCCGTGACCTCGGCGGGCAAGGCGTGGAACCTCGCCGCGTTCAAGGCCGGGCTGATCATCGGCGGGCTGGAGACGGGGACGATCCTCGCCAAGCTGCCGCCGCTGGCGCTGGGTGCCATGGGCTACTGGGCGGCCATCGCCCACACCGCGGCGATGCGCGAGGCGCAGGACTGGGTGGACGAGGTCAGCGCCGAGATCGCCGCCAACAAGCTGCTGCTCTCGTCCCTACTGGCCGAGAAGGTCCCCGGCGCCCGGTACCTCCCGGGTCAGGGCACCTACCTGGCGTGGGTCGACTGCTCGTCCCTCGGCCTGCGCAACCCCGCCGTCGACTTCCGCGACACCGGCAGGGTGGCGTTCTCTCCCGGACGCGACTTCTCGGCGGCCCACGCGCAGTGGGTGAGGATCAACCTCGCCTGCTCGCCCGCGCTGCTCACCGAGGCAGTCGACCGCATGGCGGCCACCGTCGCCCAGGCGGCCGGCGGGACGTCCTAGCGCGTCCCCGCGACGAGTTCCGCGGTGGCCGAACCCGACACCGTGAACGAGTCGATGCCGATCAGGCACAAGAAGACTGTGCGGACCTCGGCCTTGGTGACCACCTCGACGGCCCGCTCGCGCACGACCACCTCCCCGGTCATGCCGGGATAGGCGGCGAGCACTGCAGCAGCCGCGCCCCGCATCGACGTCACGTCCACCGCCACACCGGCCACCCGCTGGCTCGCCGACTCGTCGGCGGCCGCCCTGGCGGCCTGGGCCGCGGCGAGTTCGGCCAGACGTGCCGTGCGCGCCCGCGCGCCGCCGTCCACCACGAGCCCGCAGATCGCGAGCAGGCCGGCCACGGCGACTGCCACGAACGTCGTCAGGGCCTGGCCACGCTGGTCGCGCGACAGGGCCTCTCCCCCACTGCTCGGCATGTCCCAGCCCTATCCCATCGGGGGCTGTCCGTGCTCGTCGTCCACAGCAAACGACCCCGCCGTTCTCGATAGGCTGAGAGACGTTCGTCTTCTTTATCTAGTCGATTGGATCTGTCCTCCATGGTTCAGAAAGTCGCCCTGCTCACCGCCGGCGGATTCGCACCCTGCCTCTCGTCAGCCCTCGGCGGGCTGATCGAGCGCTACACCGAGATCGCGCCCGATGTCGAGATCATCGCGTACAAGAACGGCTACCAGGGCCTCCTCACGGGTGACTTCCTCACCGTCACCCCCGAGGTCCGCGCGAAGGCGGGCCTGCTGCACCTCTTCGGAGGATCTCCCATCGGCAACTCGCGGGTGAAGCTCACCAACGCCAAGGACCTCGTCAAGCGCGGCCTGGTGGCGGCGGGCGAGGACCCGCTGAAGGTCGCTGCCGACAGGCTGGTCGCGGACGGCGTGGACATCCTTCACACCATCGGTGGCGACGACACGAACACGACCGCCGCCGACCTCGCCGCCTACCTGGCCGAGCACGACTACGGCCTGACTGTCGTGGGCCTGCCGAAGACCATCGACAACGACGTCTACCCGATCAAGCAGTCCCTCGGCGCGGACACCGCCGCCGAGATGGGCGCGCGTTTCAGCAAGAACGTGCTCGCCGAGCACAACGCCGGGACGCGCATCCTCATCGTCCACGAGATCATGGGACGCAACTGCGGCTGGCTCACCGCCGCGACGGCCGCGAAGTATCACCAGTGGGTCACCGAGCAGCAGTGGCTGCCCGAGATCGGCCTCGACTCCAAGGCGTGGGACGTCCACGCCGTCTTCGTCCCCGAGGGCGAGATCAACATCGCCGAGGAGGCCTACCGCCTGCTGGGCGTCATGGACACCGTCGGCTGCGTGAACATCTTCCTGTCCGAGGGCGCGGGCATCGAGGACATCGTCGCCGAGATGGAGCGCGCCGGCCAGGAGGTCGCCCGCGACGCGTTCGGCCACATCAGGCTCGAGCGCATCAACCCGGGCCAGTGGTTCGCCAAGCAGTTCTCGGAGATGCTGAAGGCCGAGAAGGTGCTCGTCCAGAAGTCGGGCTACTACGCGCGTTCGGCGGCCGCCAACCAGTTCGACCTCGACCTCATCAAGTCGATGACCGACCTCGCCGTCGACTCCGCCCTGGCCGGGACCCCGGGCGTCATCGGCCACGACGAGCAGAACGACGACGTGCTCAGCGTGATCGCCTTCGACAGGATCGCCGGCGGCAAGCCGTTCGACATCTCGCAGCAGTGGTACGTCGACCTGCTGAACGAGATCGGCCAGCCGATCCCCGTGCCGAACGCCATCGCCGACAACTGACGGCAGGCTCTCACGAGCCCCGACGCCGTCGCAGTGGCCGATCCCCGAGTCTGGGGGTCGGTCACTGCGCTTTTCCGGGGACGGACGAGAGGTAGCCGGCCAGGCGGTCTAGCGCCTCGTCGAGTTCGTCGGTGGCGCCGCAGAAGCTGAGGCGCACCATGGTGTGGCCCGCCGAGGTGTCGAAGTCGGTGCCGGGCGCGAGCGCCACCCCTGTGGCGTCGAGCACCTCGTAGCACCAGGTGTAGGAGTCGTCGGTGAGCCCGCTCACGTCGCAGTAGGCGTAGAAGGCGCCGTCCGGCGGGGCGAAGCTCGTGATCCCCAGTTCGGGCAGGCGGCGCAGCAGCAGGTCGCGGTTGCGGGAGTACCTGGCGACGTGGGCGTCGAGCTCGTCGGTGGCCTCGGGTTCGAAGGCCGCCAGCGCGGCGGCCTGGGAGACCGCCGGCGCGCAGATGGAGAGGTTGCCCTGCAGTTGTTCGATGGGGCGGCGCAGTGCCTCGGGCAACAGCAGCCACCCGAGCCTCCAGCCGGTCATCGAGTGGTACTTGCTGAGCGATCCCAGCACCACGGCGTCGGCGCTCACCCGGCGTGCCGTCATGCACTCCCTGCCGTACGAGATGCCGTGGTAGATCTCGTCGCTGATGAGCAGGCTCTCGTGCTCCTCGCACCAGGCTGCCAGCCTCGTCAGCTCGGCGGCGTCGATGATGGTGCCCGTCGGGTTGGAGGGGCTCGCGAGCACCAGCCCGGCCGGCACCTCGCACAGCTCTTCGAGCAGCCCGACGCTGGGCTGGTAGCGCGTGGCGGGCCCCGCGTCCAGGTCGCGCACGCGCAACCCGAGCGCGTTCAGGTCGTTGCGGTACGCAGGGTAGCCAGGGCGGGTCATGGCCACGGCGTCGTCGGGGTCGAAGGCCGCCATCAGGGTCAGCAGGAAGCCCGCCGACGAGCCGGTGGTGACCACCACCTCCTCGGGGTCGACAGCCACCTTGTACGTCTCCGCGTAGTGGCGCGCGATCCGCTCGCGCAGCACGGTGGTGCCGCGGGACTCGGTATAGCCGAGCACCTGCCCGGCCACCGCCTCTGAGGCGGCCCGGCGCACCACCTCTGGGGCGGGCGTCGCGGGCTGGCCGACGCACAGCAGGATGGCGTCGCCGTGGCTCTCCTGGCGCAGCGTCGCCGCCTTCACGATCTCCATGACCTGGAACGGTGGGGTGTGCCCGCGCCGCGACACCCTCATGCAGGCTTCTTCCTCGACAGGGCCCGCAGGACGCCCAGCAGCCCTGCCCCCAGCCCGAGACCGGTGGCGGTGCCGATCACGTAACCGGCCTTGAGCCCGGCGCCCATCGACCGCTCGGCGACCCGCGCCGACACGTAGAGCTGTCCCGGCTTGCTCTCCACCGGCTCCTCGGGCCCGGCCAGCACCTCGGGCGGCTCCAGCGGCTGCGGCGCCTCTTCGGTCGCCAGCCAGGACGCGATGAACAGGATCAGCGTGCCGAAGAGGTTCAGGAACAGCATCAGGACGATGATCGGCGCGAACAGCGCGGCCGACGGGTTGCGGGAGAACGCCGAGATCAGGTAGCTCGCCGACAACTGCAGGACGAGCAGGCCGGTGGAGCCGATGGCCGAGCCTATCCACGCCCGCGTGCTGGACAGCGGCCTAGGGCTGAACCACGTGAAGAGCAGCCTGAACAGCGCGGTGCCGGCGGCGACGGAGATCAGCAGGCCGACGATGCGCAGCCCGGCCGACCAGACGGGGTTCTGCCGGATGCCCAGCGCCTCTCCGACGTAGTCGAAGAGCGTGGTGGCGCCCGACGAGACGGCGAAGGTCGCGAGGATGCCGACGAACAGGGCGAGCAGCCCGGCGAAGTTGGCCAGCACGTCCAGCGGCAGCGGCAACTGCTTGCCCGGGTTGTCGACGTCCTCCCGCATGAGGATGCGCACCGCCCGCTTGAGGTTCCCCACCCAGCCGGAGCCCACCCAGAAGCTGACCGCGAGGCCGATGCCGCCGACGGCCGCCCAGCCGCTCAGCGCGGTACGTAGCGTGTCGGCGATCTGCTGGCCGAAGACGTCCTCGTTGGTGAACTGCTCGAGGATCCACGCCTCGATGGACGACAGCGCGTCGGGCATGAACACGGTGAGCGTCAGGCCGATGCCCGAGAACAGGAGCATCAGGACGGGGATCAGCGACAGGACCGAGAAGTACGCCAGCGCCGCCGACAGCTGCGAGCCGCCACGGATGTTGAACCTGTCGATGGCACGGAGCAGGTGTGCGA
>JAEWIK010000340.1 GCA_023387135.1 Actinomycetes bacterium
CAGTAGTCGGCGACCTCGTCGTGGAGGCGTCTCGCGACCTCGGGGTCGCTGCCTGCGTCGATGGTGACGCGTGGCCTGAGGGTCACCGAGGTGAACCTCCCGCTGCCGTCGGGTTCCTCCTGCATCACCCCTGACGGCGAGTCTGTGTACTCGGTCACCACCACGCCGGCGCCCACGCACAGCCACAGGTAGGTGAGCAGGTGGCACTGGGCCAGCGAGGCGATGAACAGCTGCTCGGGGTTCCACCTGTCGGGGACGCCCCTGAACACGGGGTCCGCCGTCCCGGGCAGGACGCCGGGCCCTTCGGCGACGACCTCGTGGTCGCGGCTGTAGCCCCGGTAGTCGCGGGTGCCCGCGCCGGTGTTCCCCGTCCAGGTCAGGGCGAGGGAGTAGTGATGGTCACGCGACACTCTCGTTCCTTCCGGTAGGCGATCACTGTCGATTCTCCGCGCTGCGCCCAATGCGCGGGCGCTCGCGCCGTCGTCGTCCCACCGGGGGAGACGGGGGACGAACGGGTCCGTCGGGTCACCGCGCAGGGCGTTCCGGCTACCTTTCACGCCGCCCGAGCACCTATTCCGGCGACTGGCGGCGACCCTACCCTGCGGGTACGCACGCGGTCTCCCTGTGTCATGCGCCCCGAAGCGACGCCTGCCGGGAGCCGGAGGGGAGACGGCCATGAGCCTGGGGGCACTCGTTCCCGCCTGCTCACCCACCGCCGCGGTTCCCGTTCCGGTGCCACGGGCCACGCTCCCTGCTCGTGAGAACGACGAGGAGCGCCGGAGCCGCGCCCGGCGTGCCCAACAGAGAAGAAGCAAGGAGAACCGATGACCGACCAGAATCCGCAACAGCCTGCACAGCCTCAGCCGCCGGTGCCGCCAGTCCCGCCGCCCGCGCAACCGGGGTATCCGCCCCAGGCGCCACCGGCGCCGGCGGCCGTCGACCCGGGCAGGGGGCTCGCCATCGGCGGCCTCATCTGCGGCATCATCCTCGGCCCGCTGGCCTTCATCGGGCTCATCCTGTCGATAGTCGCCCTGAACAAGTCGAAGGCGGCGGGCATGAGCAACGGCCTCGCCGTTGCGGGCATCGTCGTGTCGAGCCTGTTCTTCATCGCCGCCGTCGTCACCATCGGGCTGGTCATCGCGGGAGCAGCCGCCGCCGCGGTGGCGATGTGCACCGAGCTCGGCCCGGGCCTGCATCAGATCGGCACAGGCACCATCGACTGCCCGGCAGTCCGCTAGCCGCGTCCCAGGACGCGTCGACGAGCAATCGCGACACATCGACCAGGAGAAGGAAGAAGTACATGACCCAAGACGACAACCCGGGCGCCCAGAACCCCGAGTTCCAGAACCCGCAGGGTGATCCCGGGCCCCAGCAGGCGCCGGGCCAGGACGTGCCCGACCCTCAGGACGTCCAGAACAACAAGGCGATGGCGATCATCGCCTACATCATCTTCTTCATCCCGTTGCTGACGGGTGACCACAAGAAGTCCCGCTTCGTGAAGTTCCACGCCAACCAGGGCCTCGTGCTCTTCCTCGGCATCGTCGCGTGGTGGATCGTCTGGACGATCCTCAGCATCGTCAGCCTGGGCATCCTCGGGCTGATCATGCCGCTCGCCATGCTGGTGCCGATCGTGTGGATGGTGCTCGGCATCGTCAACGCCGCCCACGGGCAGCTCAAGCCGCTGCCGTTGATCGGCAAGATCACCATCCTGACGTAGCAGCACGCCAGGGGCGGCATTCCCGAGTCCCCGGGATGCCGCCTTTCGGCGTCCCGGGACTCGGCCGCCCCGCCGCGACTAGAATCGCGGTCCATCATCGTCGTTGCTGGCTGAGCGGACTCCAGCGTTGTCGAGGGGAATCGATGACCGCGCTCAGCCGTCCGCCGGTGCCGAAGGCCCGGGTGGCCCCCGGGCTGCCCGCGCTCGACGTCCTCGGCATCGCCGGCGAGGCCATCGAGCGGTGTCCGTTCCCCATCAACGTCTTCGGCGCCGACGGCACCAGCGTCTACGTGAACCGGGCGCTCGCCGCGGGGATGGGCGGCGTCCTGCCGGCCCTCGATCCCGCCGAACTCGTCGGCAGGTACAACGTCCTCGACGACCCCGAGGTGCTGCGCTCGGGGAGGCTCGCCGACTGGCTGAGGGCCTTCCGCGGGGAGGCGGTGCTGCTGGAGTCAGTGCGACAGCCGCTGGACGAGATCGCCGCGCGCCACGGCATCGATGTCGGGGACGTGAGGGCCGTCTACCAGGACATCCACGCCTACCCGGTCACGGCGCCCGACCGCCGCACCCGCTACGTCGTGGCCGTCCTCGTGCTGTGCAGGGTCGACCGCGGCCGCCGCGAGGTGGTGGAAGCCATCAGGTATCTCGAAGAGCACTGGAGCAAGCCCTTCGACGCCGACGCGCTCGCCGCCAGCGTCGGGCTCAGCAAGTCGCAACTGGCGAGGGTGTTCAAGCGGCACACCGGCGTGAGCCCGCGGACGTACTACCTCGACTTCCGGCTGCACCGCCTGAAGGCGACCCTGCGGGACCCCGACCTGTCGGTGAGCCAGGCCTTCGCGGCCTGCGGCCTCTCCTACAACGGCGCCGCGGCGAAGGCCTTCAAGCAGCGCGTGGGTTGCACGCCGTCTGCCTACAGGAGGCGCTGAGCCCGGAATGATCC
>JAEWIK010000040.1 GCA_023387135.1 Actinomycetes bacterium
AAGCTCACCGACCTGCAGCGCAGCCAGCTCATGGAGGCGGAGGCCGTCGTGGCGGGCGCCCGCGGGCAGCTGCGCCTCATCCGCGACACGTCCGACCTCGCCGCCGACGCCGCTGCCACCTCCACCTGGATGGTGCCGCGCGGGCTGTCGGACCTGCTGCAGCAGGTAGGGACGGGAGCCGACGCCGAACTGCTGCCCGCGTCGGTCCCCATCCTCGACAAGGAACAGTTCATGAGGATCGACGATCTCGAGCGTGACTTCGCCGCCTACGGCCAGCTCGTGCCCGAGTCGACGCTGACGAACGAGGCCGCCGCCGTCCTCACCCGCACCGCGAGCAGCGCGTGGGTCGGCGACCGGACGGGCTACGACGACCTCGTCGACGCCGTGGACGACCTCGTGGGCCCCGAGACCCTGGCGAAGGCGGTGACCGTCGACGCCTCCCCGCGCTTCGTCATGTCGTCGCGCACCAACCAGTTCCCCGTCACCCTCACCAACAACCTCGACGAGCCGATCAGGCTGAAGGTGGTCGTCGACACCGACAACCCGCAGCGGGTGAGGGTCCCCGACACCTCCGTCATCACCATCGCGCCCGACCAGAGCGAGACAGTCAACGTCCGCCCCGAGGCCAGCGGCAACGCCGTCGTGAGGGCCCAGGCGTACGCCGCGACAGACTCGGGACGCCGGGTGACGAGGGCCACCACCATCACCATCGAGGTCACCGACCTCGGTTTCATCGGCTGGCTGATCGTGCTGGGCTCCGGCGGCGTGCTCGTGCTCGCCACCACCTTGCGCATCCTTCAGGTGCGCCGGAAGAACTCGACTGCCGGCACGGAGGGTACGCATGGCTGAAGCGAGCAGCGGTCGGCGATTGCTGAACGCCACGGCGGTCATGGCCTCGGGCACGATGGCGTCGCGCGTGCTGGGCTTCGTCAGGCAGATGCTGCTGGCGGCCGCGCTGGGCAACGCCGGCCTGCGTCCCGACCTGTTCGCCATCGCGACCCTGGTGCCGAACTCGCTGTACATGCTGCTGGCGGGCGGCACGCTCAACAACGTCCTCGTCCCCCAGATCGTGCGGGCCGTCGTCCACGACGAGGACGAGGGCAAGGCCTTCATCGACAGGATCGTCACCGCATTCCTGCTGGCGCTGGGAGTGCTCACCGTGCTGCTCACGGTGGCCGTGCCGTGGGTCATGACCGTCTACGCCAGCCAGTGGCAGGCGCCGGGTCTGGAGAACGCTTGGCAGAACCTGCTGCTGATGAGCTACATCACGATGCCGCAGCTGTTCTTCTACGGCGTCTTCTTCCTCATCGGGCAGATCCTCAACGCGCGCGACGTGTTCGGGCCGATGATGTGGGCGCCGATCGCCAACAACGTCGTGTCGATAGCGGTCTTCGGTGCCTACATCGGCGTGTGGGGGTCGAACGCCGCTCGCGGCACCGCCTTCACCAACGAGCAGGTGTGGTTGCTGGGGGCGGGCTCGACGCTCGGCATCCTCGTCCAGACGCTCGTCCTGGTGCCCTACCTGAAGAAGGCCGGGTTCAGCTACCGTCCGCGCTTCGACCTGAAGGGGACGGGCCTCGGCAGGACGTTCCACATCGCCAAGTGGATGGTCGGCTACGTGGCGCTGACCTCGCTGGCCCAGCTCGTCGTCACCAACCTGGCCTCCACGGCGTCCGCCGCCGACGTCGCCGCCGGCGCCGGCCTGAACGCCTACCAGCAGGCCTACCTGATCTGGATCCTGCCGCACTCACTGCTGACGGTGTCGCTGGCGACGGCGCTGCTGCCCGCCGCCTCACGGTCTGCCGCCGCCGGCAACCTGCACGGGGTCACGTCCGAGGCGGTGCGCGCGCTGCGGCTGGCGACCACCTTCCTCGTCCCGGCGAGCCTCGGCCTGCTGGTGCTGGCCGACCCCGTCACCCGGCTCGCCTTCGGTCACGGCAACGGCGCGGACGACTACCACCTCGTCGCCTGGGCGCTGATGGCGTTCGCCATCGGCCTCGTCCCCTACACGATCCAGTACCTGTACCTGCGCGCGTTCTACGCGCTCGACGACACCAAGACCCCGTTCCTGCTGCAGATCGGCATCTCGGGCGCGAACGCCCTGCTCGCCGTCGCGTTCGTGCTGCCGTTCTCGAGCCCGTCGACGGTGGCCGCCAGGCTGGCGCTGTCGTACTCGGTCTCGTACTTCCTGGGCTTGTGGATCACGCATCGGGCGCTCGCCAAGCGCATCCCCGGGCTGCCGGGACGGGAGACCCTGAGGCACCTCGTCCGCCTGGGGGTGGCGACCCTGCCGGCGGCCGCGATCGCGTGGGGCGTCACCTTCGTCTTCTCGCGCTTCGGCGGGGTGCCGCTGCAGCTGGTCGGGCTGGCGCTCGCCGGGGTGCTGGCGGTGGCGGCGTTCTTCTTCCTCGCCAAGCGCATGGGCATCCCGGAGGCCGCCGAGCTGCTGGGCCTGCTGCGCCGCGGACGCCGGGCTCCCGAGCCGGACGACCCGGCGCTGGCGACCGCCGAGGTGGCCGACGCGCCGCTGCTGGTGGAGGAACTGCTGGCCGACGCCGAGGAGTCGGCGCGCTGGAAGGAGTTCGCGCCGCCCAAGGACGCCGGGCCGGACGCGGGCAACGAGCCGGGCGGCGTGACGCCCGTCCCCCAGGCCGACGCCGACGACGTCAACGCCAACCCCGACGGGGAAGGGGTTTTCGTCGCCGTCAGCGCGCCGGAGCCGCCCGAGACGCTGCTGGAGTTCCCCGAGCCCACCCGCGAGGAGTCCGCCGACGAGCCCACCAACCTCGTGGACGTCGGCAGGATGCTGGCCGGGCGCTACGAGCTCGTCGAACTGCTGGCGTCGCGGGACGGCCAGCGCACCTGGCGTGCCGAGGACACAGTGCTGGCGCGCAACGTCCTCATCCAGGTGCTCGCCGACGGCGACCCGCGCGGCCCCAAGATGCTGGAACTGGCGCGCCGCGCCGCCATGGCCACCGACTCCCGCTTCCTGCGCGTGCTCGACGTCGTCGAGGCGACCCCCGGCGAGCACGGCGTCTACGTCGTGTACGAGTACGCTCCCGGCCAGACCCTGCAGCTCGTGCTCGCGTCCGGCCCGCTGTCGGGTGCCGAGACCGCCTGGATCGTCCGCGAGGTGTCGGACGCGGTCGCCCTGCTGCACGCCGACGGGCTGTACCACGGGCACCTCAGCCCGGCGACGGTCCTCATCACCCCGAGCGGCAACGTGAAGATCATCGGGCTGCTGGTGGACGAGGCGCTGCCCGACCCGCCCGAGCCGGGCGTCGCCCAGGCCGAGGACGTCGAGGCGCTCGGCAAGCTGCTGTACGCCTGCCTGGTCGCACGCTGGCCGGGCGGCGACAGGTACGGCCTCGCCGCTGCCCCGCTGTTCGAGGGCAAGCTCGCGCTGCCCAGCCAGGTGCGCAGTGGGGTCGCTCACCCCGTCGACGTCGTGGTGGACCGCATCCTGTCCGACGTCCCGCGTCAGGGGGCCTCACGGCTGCTGACGGCACAGGACGTCACCACCGAACTCTCCCTGGTGCTGGGCCCGAGCAGCGCGGCCGCCGACCTGCGGCTGCGGCTCGGCAACACCGGCCCGGGGATCGCCGCCGTCTCTGCCATCACCCCGCCCGTCCCGACCCCGGCCCGCCAGCGGTTCGAGGTCAGCGAAAGCGTGCCTGTCGAGCTGACCGGCGACCCGACTGAAGAGTACGTGAGGCCGGAGGAGACCCCGCCGCCGTACACCCCCGTGCCGCCGCCGTCACCCGAGGCCGCCAAGCCGCCGCGCGGCGGTCGGGCCCGCCTCGGCCTCGGGGTGGCGCTCGCGCTCATCGTCGTGGTCCTGCTCGTCTACCTCGCCGTCACCCGGCAGGGGCCCGCGGCGGCGCCTGCCCCGTCCCCCACGCCGAGTGCCACCCCGACGGCGGTGGCGATCGTGAAGGGCTACGACTTCGACCCGCGGGCCGACGGCGGCTCCGGCCAGGAGAACCGCAAGCTCGTCCCGCTCGCCTTCGACGGCGACCCCGCCACCGTGTGGACGACCGAGCGCTACAAGACGAAGCCGACCTTCGGCGGCCTCAAGCCGGGCGCGGGCCTCGTCCTCGACCTCGGCGAGGTGAAGAAGATCACCTCGGTGACGCTCAGCCTCGGCTCGGGCACCACGGCGCTGGAGGTCAGGGTGCCGGCGGCGCCGGCGATGGGCACGCAGCCGCCGATGGACTCGCAGGCGGACTGGCGCAAGGTGGCGTCGACGAACGCCGGCAGCGGCACCGTCTCGCTCGCCATGAACGGTGAGACCACCCGCTACCTGCTCATCTACCTGACGCAACTCCCGCCGGTCGAGGACGCGCACTTCAGGGGAACCGTCGCCGAAGTGAAGGTGCTGTCGTGACGGCCGTCACCGAACTCGACGACAGCACGCTGCTGGCGGCTCACGTCGCCGGCGACCAGCACGCCTTCGCCGAGTTGTTCGCCAGGCACTCCGACAGGCTGTGGTCGCTCGCGCTGCGCACGATGCGGCATCCGCAGGAGGCCGAGGAGGCCCTGCAGGAGGCGATGCTGTCGGCGTTCCGTCGCGCGGGCGACTTCAGGGGTGACGCCGCCGTGTCGACCTGGCTGCACAGGATCGTGCTCAACGCGTGCTTCGACAGGTTGCGCCGGCTCAAGGTCAGGCAGGCCCAGCCGCTGGAGGACGAGGTGCTCGCCACGCTGGCCGCCGCCGAGCCCGGGCCCGAGGAGGCGACGGTGAACGCCGCCGTCGGCGAGGAGGTCGAGCGTGCCCTCGGGCAGTTGTCGGCCGACCAGCGGGCCGCGCTCATCCTCGTCGACCTGAATGGGTACTCGATGGACGAGGCGGCAGCGATCCTGGGCTGCGCCCCGGGGACTGTGAAGAGCCGTTGCTCGCGGGGCCGGGCCAGGTTGGCCCCGCTGTTGCGACACCTGGTGGAGGCATGATGGGAACCGGACCGCGATCGGACGCGTCTGAGCCCGTGTCACAGCCTGCCGAGGGAGCCCCGATGTCACACCAGTCTTCCGACGGCTCGGACCTCACCGCCGAGGAAGAGCAGCGCGTGAGCCGTCTGCTGGCCGCCCTGCCCGGTCTCGCCATGCCGGGCGACGTCTTCGCAAGGATCACCGCCGCCATCACGTCCCAGGCCGCCACCCGCGCCGCCCTGCTCGCCAACGACGCCGAGCCGACGCTCCCCGCCGTCCCCCTGGAGAAGCAGATCTCCTTCCAGGCCGAGAGCCTCCCCTCCGCCCCCGACCCCGAAGACCGCGACTGAATCACTGTGCCCGTGGCCTCACTCCCTGGGTGCGTCGACCCTTCGTGACTCGCGCTCCGCGCGCCCTCAGGGATCGACGGAGGCCTGCGCCCGGACGATGGCTGAGGTCCGAGCGTCAGCGAGGAGTCACGAAGCCCTCGTCCGTCATGTGCTGTTAGGCGGGGGTGGCTGTGCCGTGTGGGACCGTGGTGGACGCACAGCCACCCCCAGCGGTGGGCAGGGGGGTCTTACCTGCCCACGTCTCCGTTGCGCCGCCTCACCAGCAGCGCCGCAGCAAACACCACAGCCAGCCCGGCCACCACCAACCCGGCCACCCCAGCACCCGGCACACCACCACTGACCGTGCCACCGGTGCCCACGATGGGGCTCGGGGTGGGTGACGGCGTGGGAGGCGTCGGAGTCGGCGGTGTCGGCGTCGGCGTGGGAGGTGTCGGCGTCGGAGTCGGCGTGGGTGTCGGCGGGGGCGCCTCGTCCCACACCCTCACGTTGTGGATCAGCGTGACGGTCTGGCCCAGGTCATCGGTCCAGATGATCTCGTAGGTGTACACCCCCACCTGGGCGCCGGTCGCGTCATACCGCACCTCACCGGTCTTCTCGTCGATCGACAAGCTGCCCTGCCCCGGCGGGGTCAGGATCAGCCTCGACACCACATCGTCGGGATGGTTCACCACCGGCAGGAACGAGTACCGCTCCCCCACCTTCACCGTCGACGTCACCTCGCCGACCACTTCCAGGCTCCGCACCGTCACCGTGAACTCCACCTCAACCCACTGGCCCAGGTCGTCGTAGTAGGCGACCGGCACCTTGTACATGCCCGGCACCGACGCCGAGAAGACCACCCTCCCCGTCGTCAGGTCGACCTTCGCGTCGACCGACGCGAGGTCACCATCGTCGGTGGTGATGTCACCGCGCACCGTCTTGGCCGGGTCGATCTTCGCCGACAGCACCTCAGGATCGTGCTTCGGGTCGCCCCACAACTCCACCGACTTGATGGTGCCGTTGCCGCCCGCGACACCGATGGTGTGCTCGCCGCCCTCGGCGGTCGGCCGGTCCTGCACGATCACGGTGATGGTGCCGGTGCCGGTCTGACCGAGGTCGTCGGTGACCGACACGGTGAACGACGACACCCCCGGCTCGGCACCATCGGCCGCCACGATCAGCTTGTTGTCGTCACCGAGCGTCACCGTCACCGAAGCCGCCAGGCCGGAGTCGTCGATCACGATGCTTCCGGCGGCCGAGACCACCAGCGAATCGTTACTGCCGGTGAGCGGCAGCACGACCTGCCGGTCCGGGACGGCCGGGACCGCCTGCACTGTCACCGTGTGGAAGATGGTGACGGCGGGCTGGCCCAGGTTGTCGTAGTACGTCACCGGCACCGAGTAGATGCCCGGC
The DNA here is from genome assembly GCA_023387135.1 of Actinomycetes bacterium. Classification (GTDB taxonomy): domain Bacteria; phylum Actinomycetota; class Actinomycetes; order Propionibacteriales; family Propionibacteriaceae; genus Propionicimonas. The sequence goes on from JAEWIK010000040.1 coordinate 6,672, forward strand.
TCGGCCGAGGAGAACAACACCCGGCCATCGGGCTGCACCACCGCGGACGCCGACACCGGCCCACCATCGGACCTGGTCACCGTCCCCCGCACCGTCGCCGCCAAGTTGATCTCGGCCGTCCCGACGTTCGAGTCGTGCTTCGGGTCACCCCACAACGCCACCGACGTCTTCGTGCCGCCACCATCCGACTCACCAATCGTCGGCGACTCCGGCGTCGCGGTCGGGATCGCCTGCACCGTCACCCTGTGCGAGATCGTGACGGGCTGGCCCAGGTTGTCGAAGTAGGTGACAGGCACCTTGTACACACCAGGCAC
>JAEWIK010000113.1 GCA_023387135.1 Actinomycetes bacterium
GGGTGACTGTCCATGGGACGCCGGAGGTGTCCCGCTACTCGACTGACGTGGTGCCCGCGGAGCCCGACGAGTTCGACGGCGAGTACCTCTCGCTGGACCTCGCCGCCAGGATCGTCGGTTCGCTCGACGAGGCGCTCGACCACATCCGCCTGCACACCACCGGCCATTCGGAGACCATCGTCACCGAGGACCGCCGCTCGGCCGAGAGGTTCGTCGCCGAGGTCGACGCCGCGGCGGTCCTGGTGAACGCCTCCAGCAGGTTCGTCGACGGTGGCGAGTTCGGATTCGGTGCCGAGATCGGCATCTCGACGCAGAAGCTGCACGCGCGCGGGCCGATGGGGCTCGCCGAGATGACGTCCACGAAGTACATCGTCGAAGGGGACGGCCAGACCCGGGCCTGACCGGCGCACCGGGCCGCGGCGGCCGTCCCTCACCCGGGCGGGACGCGTGACGAGTCCTGCCCATGCGGGGCCGGGGTGCTCGCCCGGCGTCCCGCGCTCCGGCTAGTATCCGGCCTATGCACATCGTCCTGGAGGCCGCGAAGTTGGACATCACAGCGCCTGTGGTGGTCGGGCTCGTCTTCTTCCTGATACTGGTGGTCGGCCTGGGGTTCGTCAGGCAGGTCGGAGCGTTCCGGCCGCACAGCAAGTCACTCGATGAGTGACACGCCCCTTCTCGCGCGACACACCGGAAGGCCGCTGCGGCTCGGAGTGATGGGCGGCACCTTCGACCCCATCCACCACGGGCACCTGGTAGCCGCCAGCGAGGTGCAGGCACGGTTCGCCCTCGACGAGGTCGTCTTCGTCCCGACGGGCGTCCCCTGGCAGAAGGCCGGCAAGCGGGTCTCGCAGTCCGAGGACCGCTACCTCATGACCACGATCGCGACCGCCTCCAACCCCCGGTTCTCGGTGAGCAGGGTGGACATCGAACGCGAAGGCCCGACGTACACGGTGGACACGCTGCGCGACATCAGGGCACTGCGCGGCGACGACGTCGACCTGTTCTTCATCACCGGCGCCGACGCCCTCAGCCAGATCCTCACCTGGCGCGGGGCGGACCAGCTCTTCGACCTCGCCCATTTCGTGGGGGTCTCCCGTCCCGGTGTCCCGCTGGGGGAGAGCGACATCACCCACCTGCCCGAGGACAAGGTGAGCCTGCTGGAGATCCCTGCGCTGGCCATCTCGTCCACCGCCTGCCGGGAACGGGTACGCGAGCAGCTCCCGATCTGGTACCTGGTGCCTGACGGTATCGTGCAGTACATAGCCAAGCGCGGGCTCTACCGCGACGATCGAGGAGATTCATGACGGCAACCGACCACGCCATCCACATCGCACGGCTGGCAGCACAGGCAGCCCTCGACAAACTGGCGGTGGACCCGGTCGCGTTCGACGTGTCGGAACGGCTCGCCATCACCGACGTCTTCCTGATCGTCGGTGCCACCAACGAGCGCCAGGTCGGTGCCGTGGTCGACGGCATCGAGGAGGCGCTGCTCGAACACGAGCTGAAGACGGTGCGCCGGGAGGGCGACCGCGAGAACCGCTGGGTGCTCATGGACTACCTCGACACCGTCGTGCACGTCCAGCACGCCGAGGAGCGGTCGCTGTACGCGCTCGAGCGCCTGTGGAAGGACTGCCCGCGGATCGACCTCGGCCTGCCCGAGACTGCAGCACTGAGGTGACGGCGAAGCGCGTCCTGCTGCTGCGGCACGGCGTCACCGAATGGAACGACGCCGGGCGCTTCCAGGGTCACACCGACATCCCGCTGAGCGCCGCCGGTTGCGAGATGGCGCGCACCGCGGGGCGGGCGCTCGTCCACTACCACCCCACGCGGCTGGTGAGTTCCGACCTGATGCGGGCCAGGCAGACCGCGGAACTGGTGGCGGAGTCGGTCCACCTGCAGGTGGAGACCGACGCGAGGCTGCGCGAGGTCGACGTGGGCAGCTGGGCGGGCCTCGAACTGGAGACAGTCGGACGCCTCGAGCCCGACTTCTGGCCGGCGCTGCGGGAGGGCCGCGACTTCAAGCGCTCCCCCGAGGGCGAGTCGGCGACCGAGGCGGGACGCCGGGTGGCCGACGCCGTCCGGGAGTACGCGGAGGCTGCCGGCGAGGACGACACCCTGCTGGTGGTGGGGCACGGGCTGACGGTGCAGGTCGCGTCCCTGCTGCTGCTCGGTCTCGACTACTCCTACGCCAGGCTGTTCGGCGGCATGGCGAACTGCGCCTGGAACGTCCTCACGCCGGGCCCCGAACAGTGGCGGCTGCGCGCGTACAACCACGTCGCCGACGACCCGCTGCGCAAGGGCGGCATCGCCTGAGGGACGGCGGTCAGGCGAAGCTCGCGTTCGTGTAGTCGAGGACCTCGAGCTTCACTGTCGCCTTCTTCGAGGTGAAGACGCGCAGCGTGCCGCCGTCTCCCGCCGGCACCTTGATGACGAACGACTTCGTCCCCTTCGGCAGCTTGCGGCGCACCTCGGACGAGCTGAGGCTGCCTGCGGGGCCGACGCTGAGGTACCCCTTGCCCGGGCCGTTGGTGACCGTCACGCGCACCGTCAGGTTCTCCAGCATGAGCAGCTTCTCTGACGGCACCGCCTTGCCGACGACCCGCGGGTACTGCTTCTTCTTCGCCTTGAGCGTGCTCTGGAGGACTGTCATGGGCGTCGCGAGGGTGGTCACCACGCTCTTCCGCGACGGGTTGAGGTTGTACTTGCCCGAGACGAGGCCCTTGCGCGTCTTGGTGGGGGAGTCGGTCAGGAAGAACTGCCGCTTGCCGCCGAAGTAGATGGCGAACGCGCGCTGCGTCTCTCCCTTGACCTCCCACGGGCTGGCGTCCATGCCCTGCGCCTTGATGTAGCGCAGCAGGAACGCCGACGTGTCCTTCGTCTTGATGCCGTAGCCGTTGGCGCCGAGCGCGGCGGCCTTCCGTACCCGGGTCAGGTCCATCTTCCGGTTGTCGAGCGCGAGGACGTAGATCTTCGGCGCCTTCTTCTTGATGGTCGGCAGCACTGTCGCCCAGTAGAAGGTGAGGATGCTGGTGCGGTTGAGCAGGCCGTACTTCTTCACCAGCCAGATGGTCTTCTCGGCGTAGTGCCGCTTGCTGGCCGAGGACTGGCCGCTGTACCCCTTGATGTCGAGGGTGATCTTGACCGAGCGGTTCTTCGCGATGGCGGCGTTGAACTGGTAGAAGTCAGGGATCGGGACGGTGAGATTGCCGTCCATGTCCTCGCAGCGGACCTTCTGGACCTCCGCCCAGGTCATGAGGTGGATCTTCTTGCCGGCGCTGGAGCAGCGGTCGGGGAGCGTGTCGTAGTGGCTGAGGACGGGCCTGTCGTCCTTGGTGAAGGAGAGGTCGACCTCGATCGCGTCGAAGCCCTGCTGCACGGTGAAGTCGACGGCTTCCAGCGAGTTCTGCGGGTGCTCGTCGGCACCGCCGCGGTGCGCCTGGACGCCGAACGTCACGCCCGCCCGGTTGGTGATCGGCTTGCCGTCGGTGCCGACGGTACCTGCCACCGAGGTGGAGATGCCCAGCGTGGAGGCGAGGGCAGCAGCC
>JAEWIK010000240.1 GCA_023387135.1 Actinomycetes bacterium
GACGGCAGCGCCGCACCCGTCATCGAGATGCGCGACATATCGATCACCTTCCCCGGGGTGAAAGCACTCGACGGCGTCGACTTCAGGATGTTCCCCGGAGAGGTCCACACCCTCATGGGCGAGAACGGAGCCGGGAAGTCGACCCTCATCAAGGCCCTCACGGGCGTCTACACGATCGACTCCGGCACCATCCTGGTCGACGGCGTCGAACGTCGCCTCCACGGCACGGCCGACGCGCAACGCGCGGGCATCTCGACCGTCTACCAGGAGGTGAACCTCTGCACGAACATCAGCATCGGCGAGAACGTGATGCTGGGTCACGAGGTCAGGGGCCCGCTGGGAGTGAACTGGAAGGCCACCCACGCCGAGGCGTCGCGGGTGCTCGCGGGCATGGGGCTCGGCCACCTCGACACCAGGCAGCCGCTCTCCACGCTCCCCATAGCGATGCAGCAACTCGTGGCGCTCAGCCGCGCCATGGTGCTCGACTCGAAGGTGCTGATCCTCGACGAGCCCACGTCGAGCCTGGACGCCCACGAGGTCGAGTCGCTCTTCGAGGTCGTCCGCGGCCTGCGTGACAGCGGCGTCGCGATCCTGTTCGTCTCCCACTTCATCGACCAGGTGTACGCGCTGAGCGACCGCATCACGGTCCTGCGCAACGGCCTCTACATCGGCGAGTACCTGACCGCCGAACTGCCCCGCAACGAACTCATCTCGCTCATGATCGGCAAGGACCTCCAGACCCTCGCCGCGCTGGGGTCGAGCCGCGAGGCGAGCGCCTACGAGCCGGACGCCGAGCCGCTGCTCTCCGCGAAGGGCGTCGGCAAGCGCGGCAGCATCCGTCCGACCGACGTCGAGGTCCACGCCGGCGAGATCCTCGGTTTCGCGGGCCTGCTCGGGTCCGGACGGACGGAGCTCGCCCGCCTGCTGTACGGCGCCGACAAGGCGGACACGGGCACGATCACCGTCAAGGGCAAGCAGGTGTCGCTGCACTCGCCCATGTCGGGGCTGGCGGCGGGCATCGCCTACTCCACCGAGAACCGCAGGGACGAGGGCATCGTCGGCGACCTCTCGGTGCACGAGAACCTGATCCTCGCCGTCCAGGCCGAGCGGGGCTGGATGCGTCCGCTGCCGGGCAAGAAGGCCGACGAGCTCGTCGACGCCGCCATCAAGGAGCTCAACGTCCGTCCGCCCGACCCCGACAGGCTGGTGAAGAACCTCTCGGGCGGCAACCAGCAGAAGGTGCTGCTGGGCCGCTGGCTGGCGACGAAGCCCGAACTGCTCATCCTCGACGAGCCGACCCGCGGCATCGACGTCGGCGCGAAGGCGGAGATCCAGGAGTCTGTCGCGCGGCTGGCGGCGGCCGGCACCGCAGTGATCTTCATCTCGTCCGAGCTGGAGGAGGTGGTCCGCATGAGCGACCGCGTCATCGTGATGAAGGACAGGGAGAAGATCGCCGAGTTCACGGCGGGTCCCCAGGTCACCGTCGAAGCGATAGTCGAGACCATCGCCAACCACGGCGTCGAGGGCGGGACAGCGGCATGAGCATGGTCATCGGCATCGTCCTCATGGTCGCCTTCCTCGCGGCGGGCGCCTTCTTCAAGCTCTACAAGAGCCAGTGGTTCTGGGGCGTCGTGGCGATCATCGTGCTGCTCGTCATGAACCTCGTGAAGGATCCCGGCTACCTCTCCATCACCTACTCCGCGGACACCGGCAGGCTGGTCGGCAACCTGCTCGACATCCTGCGCTGGGGTTCGCCCATCATGCTGATCGCCGTCGGCATGGTGCTCGTCATCGCCACCCGGGGCATCGACCTGTCGGTCGGCTCCTCGATGGTGGCGGGCGGCGCGACAGCCCTGCAGTTCCTCTCGGTGGTCAAGGCTCCGGACTCGGCGGGGGCGGCGACGAACGCCATCCTGCTCGCCATGCTGGCGGGCATCGGCATCGGCCTCATCAACGGCGTCCTCGTCACGTTCGTCGGCCTGCAGCCGTTCATCACGACGCTCGTCATGATGATGGCCGGACGCGGCATCGCGAAGGTGGTGACCCACGGCCAGAACACGGCGGCCGAGAACGCGCCGTTCAAGTGGCTGGTGAACGGCACCGTCTTCGGCTTCCCGGTGGTGTTCCTCATCGCCCTCGGCATCGTGGCGGTGGTGTCGCTGTACGTCCGCCGCACGGCGTTCGGGATGATGGTCGAGTCGATCGGCATCAACCCCTCGGCGAGCTGGATGGCGGGCATCCGTCCGCGCGGCATCCTGCTCACGGTCTACACGCTCTCGGGCCTGCTGGCGGCGGTCGCGGGGGTGTTCTCGGTCGGTTCGGTCATGGTGGTCGACATCTCGGGGACGGGCTACCAGTCCGAACTGGACGCGATCCTCGCCGTCGTCGTGGGCGGCACCTCGCTGGCGGGCGGCAAGTTCTCGATCCGCGGCGCGGTCGTGGGCGCCCTGCTGATAGCGACCCTCGACAAGACTGTCCTCTTCCTCGGCGTCTCGGGGGCGGCGACCCCGGCCTTCAAGGCAGTGGTGATCGTGCTGCTCTGCCTGCTGCAGTCGGACAGGGTGAGGAAGCTCTTCACGAGGCGGAGACCCGCGGCTCACGACGTCGACGCCGAGACACCGAAAGCGAGCGTGGCGGCATGACCACGGCAACCCACGAAGCGCCGACCCAGGCCACCACGCGGACGGCCGGCCGCAGGATCGTCGACGCGCTCACCACGAACCCGTCGACGCTACCGACCATCGCGTCGCTGCTGATCTTTGTCGGCATGCTGCTCTACGGCGAGTTCGCCTACGGCAGGATCTTCCAGTACTCGACGATCTCGAACCTGTTCATCAACAACGCCCACATCATCATCATCGCTGCGGGCCTGACCATGGTGATCCTGACCGGCGGCATCGACCTGTCGGTCGGGGCCATCGTGGCGCTGAGTTCGGTGGCGGGAGTGCTGCTGGCGAACGCGGGGCTGAACCCGTGGCTGGCGGTCCTGGTGATGATCCTGATCGGGTCGGTCTTCGGCATCTTCTCCGGCGTGCTCATCCAGTACTTCAACGTGCAGCCGTTCATCGCCACGTTGTCGTCGGTGTTCCTCGCCCGCGGCCTGGCGGCCATCCTCTCCACCGACGCCGAGAAGCTCGACAACGACTCGGCGATCAGGCTCCTGGGAGAGAAGATCAAGCTGATCGACGGGCCGAAGGTCAACGACCTCGAGATCACCGCCGGGGTGATCCTCGCCGTCGTGGTCGTCGTCCTCGCGTTCTTCCTCATGCACAGGACGCGCCTGGGCCGGACGGCGTACGCCATCGGCGGCTCCGAGCAGTCGGCCTTCCTCATGGGCCTGCCGGTCCACCGCACGAAGCTGTGGCTGTACACGATCAGCGGGACGCTGGCGGGCCTGGCGTCGGTCGTCTACACCTCGCGCATCGGGGTCGGCCAGAACATCATCGGCGAAGGCTGGGAGATGCAGGCCATCGCCGCCACGGTGATCGGCGGGACGCTGCTCACCGGCGGTGCTGGCTTCGTGCTCGGCGCCGTGGTGGGCGCGCTCGTCCTCGGCCTGATGAACGTCCTCATCACCAAGGACGGCGCGGTCCCGCCCGAGTGGACGACGATCATCACCGGCGGCATCCTGCTGGCGTTCGTCCTGTTGCAGCGCGCGGTCATGGCGACCCGACGGCGCTGACCCGGCGCCGGTCGGGACGCTACTGGGCAGACTGCAGGTCGGGGACCTGACGCTGCGTGACGACGCGGGCGCGCAACTGGCGCACCTCCGGTGCCATGAGCGCGAACACTGTCGTGGCGATGCTGATGATGCCGGCACCGACGAGCGCCTTGTGGACGCCGAAGGCGAGCGTGGCGGGGCCGGCGAGCAGCAGCCCGATGGGCCCGAACATGAGCGACCCGAGGGCGTCGTAGGACGCGACCCGTGCCAGGGACGCGGGCGGCACCTCGTTCTGCATGGTGGTCATCCACCACACGCCGAACAGGTCGAAGCCGAGGCCCATCGCGAAGGCGGCGATCACGACCGACCACAGCGGCGCGTTCACGCCGAGCAGGATGGCGGGCACGCCGGAGGTGAAGGTCAGCAGGGTCGCGGTGAGGATGGGACGCCGGGGACGCCAGACCAGCGAGAGCGCCACGCCGACGACGGCGCCGAGCGCCTCGGAGGCGAGGAAGGTGGTCCACACCGCCGGGCCGCCGAGTTCGTGCTCGGCGACGACGGGCCCGAACACGCCGTGGGCGGCCTGCAGCACCATGATCATCACCGAGAACTGCAGCACCACGACCCACAGCCACTGCCGCGACTTGAACTCTCCCCAGCCGTCGATGAGCTGCCGCAGCGGGCTCTCCTCGGTGCTGGCCAGGGAGTGCGAGTGGCTGGGCAACGCCATGACGAGGACGCCCGCGATCAGGTAGAGCAGGGCGGCGGCGGTGATGGCCCAGCCACCGCCGAGCCAGACGACGAACGCGCCGCCGGCGACGAGACCGGCGAGCCGGGCGCCCGAGGCCCCCATGCTGAGCCAGGCGTTGGCCTGCTGCAGGTCCTTGCCAGGCACGAGGTCGGGGATGATGCCGGTGAGCGCCGGGTACACCGCGGCGGCGGCGACGCCGACGAGGGCCGCCGCGGCACACAGCAGCACCGTCGGCGCGTAGCCGACGAGCATCATGACGCCGATGGCACCCAGGCCGGTGGCGGCGAGGAACTCTCCCCAGCGCAGCACGAGCGCGCGCGGGTACCTGTCGGCGACCACGCCGCCGACGAGCATGAACAGCACCTGCGGTCCCATCTGGGCGGCGAGGACGAGCGACAGCGTCCCGGCGTCGGCACCGGGCAGGCGGAGGACGCCGAACGCGAGCGCGACCGGCGAGAAGGCCATGCCGAGCATCGAGATCGTCCGGGCAGCCAGCAGCGTCACGAACGGACGGTTCGCGATCAGGGCGCGGGTCGATGCGGGCAACGTCATGGGAGGACCTTCGAAGCGAATGGGGTGCTGAGCAGCGCAGCCTTCGATCCTCCCACCTCGAGCGTGTCGGCAACAAGTCGGTCCAGACTGGGACCATGTTGATCGTCCACGTGTTCGTCCATGTGAAGGACGACTGCATCGCTGCTTTCGCCGAGGCGTCGCGCGAGAACGCCCGCCACTCGATCCACGAGCCGGGAATCGCCAGGTTCGACGTCGTCCAGTCGCTCGACGACCCGACGAGGTTCGTCCTCGTCGAGGTCTACCGCACCGCCGAGGCCGCGGCGGCCCACAAGCAGACCTCGCACTACGAGACCTGGCGGGACGCGGTGGCCGACCTCATGGCCGAGCCGCGCACCTCGTTGAAGTACTCGCCGGTCTTCCCGGACGAGGCCGGCTGGGACTGACTGCGGCGCCAGCAGAACTACCCCGTCCCGAGAAATATATGATTCGCAGCTTGCGATAATCGGTCCCGACGGTCGATAGTTAGGTAAGCCTTACTTCGACGAAGGACAGCACGTGATCGGGAACCTGCTCATCGGCCTACGCGAGGGCCTCGAAGCCGCGTTGGTCGTCAGCATCCTCGTCGCGTACCTCGTCAAGACCGGGCGGCGCGACAAGCTCTCGATGATCTGGACGGGCGTCGCCATCGCCGTCGCCGTCTCCCTCGGCTTCGGCGCCCTGCTGACGTTCGGCCCGAAGGGGCTGACCTTCGAGGCGCAGGAGGCCATCGGCGGCGTGCTGTCGATCCTCGCCGTCGGCCTCGTCACCTGGATGATCTTCTGGATGGCCGGCGCCTCGCGGACGCTCGCCAAGACGCTGCGCGGCCAGGTGGACGCCGCCGACTCCAAGCCCTGGGCGCTCGCCCTCGTCGCGGCCCTCAGCGTCGGGCGCGAGGGCCTCGAGACGGCACTCTTCCTCTGGGCGGCCTCGGAGGCCGCGGTCGGCCAGGGCGGCTCGTCGGTGCAGCCGCTGCTCGGCGCGCTCGTCGGCCTGCTGATCGCTGCGGCGCTCGGCTACCTGATCTACCGCGGCGCCGTCCGCATCAACCTGAGCAGGTTCTTCACCCTCACCGGCGCCTTCCTCATCGTCGTCGCCGCAGGCGTGCTCGCCTACGGCTTCCACGACCTGCAGGAGGCGGGGATCCTGCCCGGCCTCAACGCGCTCGCCTTCGACGTGTCGGCGCAGCTCCCGCCGGGCAGCGTCCTCGGCACCGTCCTGAAGGGCATCTTCAACTTCTCCCCGGCCGCCACGGTGCTCGAAGCCGTGGTCTGGGTGAGCTATGTCGCGGTCGTCGGCACCCTGTTCCTCAGGCGCGTCCGGCAGACCCACGCGAAGCCCGGTCCGGCGCCAGTGCCGGCCGAACCTGCCGCGCGCGCCCACGTCGCCGCCTGAACCCGAAAGCACCGAATGACGTCGCACGTCCTTGCCCTCGTCGGCGCTGCCCTGATGGCGGCGACGACCCTCACCGCCTGCACCGACAACGCGGCTCCCGCGGCGGCCGACGCGCGGACGCTGTCCGTCGACGCCTCGGACTCGGCCTGCACGCTGAGCGCCACCAGCGCTCCGGCGGGCACCCTCACGTTCTCGGTGACGAACACCGGCAGCCAGATCAACGAGTTCTACCTCCTGGCGGCGGACGGCCTGCGGGTGATCGCCGAGGTCGAGAACATCGGCCCGGGGCTCACCCGTGACCTGGTGCTGAGCGCGCCCGCCGGCGACTACGTCACCGCCTGCAAGCCCGGCATGGTGGGGGACGGCATCCGCGCCGGCTTCACCGTGACGGATTCCGGGCAGCAGGTGGGCCCGACGGGCGATGACGCCGCCCTCGTGGCGGCGGCCGACGCGCAGTACGGCTCGTACGTCAAGGACCAGACCGAGCAGTTGCTGGCGGCCACCCAGGCCTTCGTCGCCGCCTACGCGGCAGGCAAGGACGACGAGGCGCGGGCGCTGTACGCGCCGACCCGCGTCCACTGGGAGCGGATCGAGACGGTGGCCGAGTCGTTCGGCGACCTCGACCCGAAGATGGACCTGCGCGAGGCCGACCTCGAACCGGGCCAGGAGTGGACGGGGTGGCACAGGCTCGAGAAGGACCTCTGGCCGGCCAGGGCCGAGGGCTACCAGGCGCTCACGCCGGCCGAGCGGACGACGTACGCCAACGACCTGCTCGCCAACACCCAGACCCTGTACGACAGGACCCGGGACATGACCTTCACCGCGGACGCCATCGCGAACGGCGCGAAGGGGCTGCTGGACGAGGTGGCGACCGGCAAGGTCACGGGCGAGGAGGAGTACTGGTCGCGTACCGACCTGTGGGACTTCCAGGCCAACGTGGACGGCGCCCGGGTCGCCTGGCAGGGGCTGCACGAGTTGCTGCTCCGCAAGGACGCCCCGCTGGACGCCCAGATCGCGTCGGGTTTCGACAGCCTCCAGAAGCTGCTCGACCAGCACCGCGAGGGCGACGGCTTCGTCACCTACGACGAGCTCTCCGACGCCGAGGTCAAGGCGTTGTCGGACGCCGTGAACACGCTCGCCGAGCCGCTGTCGAAGATGGCGGGGGCAGTGTTGTCATGACGCAGGGCTCGTCGGGCATCTCCCGGCGCGGTCTGATCGGTTCGGCCGGCGCCGGTGCCGCCCTCGCGCTGGCGGGGGCGGGCGCCACCTACGCGACGGGCAGGGCGCAGGCTGCGTCGGCGTCGCCGCAGGCGGGGACAACCTACCCGTTCCACGGCGCGAAGCAGGCCGGCATCGTGACGGCCGCCCAGGACAGGCTCCATTTCGCCGCGTTCGACGTGAACCCTTCGACGAGTCGCGCCGACCTTGTCGGGCTGCTGCGGGACTGGACAAGGGCAGCCGAACGGCTGACGCGCGGTCTCGGGGCCGGGGAGTTCGGGCCGCTGTCGGGCCCCTACGACGCGCCGCCGGACGACACCGGCGAGGCGATCGGGCTGGACCCTGCGGGGCTCACCATCACGTTCGGCTTCGGCCCGACGCTGTTCAGGTCCGAGCAGGGCAGGGACAGGTTCGGGCTGGCGTCCCGGCAGCCGGCCGCGCTGAAGCGGCTGCCGCACTTCCCGGGCGACAACCTCGTGTCGTCCGCGTCCGACGGCGACCTGTGCGTGCAGGCGTGCTCGAACGACCCGCAGGTGGCGGTCCACGCGGTGCGCAACCTCACCCGGATCGCGATGGGACGGGCGTCCTTGAAGTGGTCGCAGTTGGGGTTCGGCAGGACGTCGTCGACGACCGCCGAGCAGGTGACTCCGCGCAACCTCTTCGGGTTCAAGGACGGCACGGCGAACCTGCGCGCCGAGGAGACCGCCGACATCGACTCTCACGTCTGGGTTCCTCGGGGTGCCGATCCGGCGGCGCGTTGGCTGGAGGGCGGGTCGTACCTCGTCGCCCGCAAAATCGCCATGCACATCGAGACCTGGGACAGGACGTCGCTGCGCGAGCAGGAGCAGAACGTCGGACGGACGAAGGCCGAGGGCGCGCCGCTCTCCGGCGGCGGCGAGTTCTCCGAGCCCGACTTCTCCCTCGCCGGACGCCAGGGACGCCCGCTGGTGGACCCGGCGTCCCACGTGGCGATGGCGCACCCGTCGAACAACGGCGGCGTGCGCATGCTGCGCCGCGGCTACAACTACGTCGACGGCAACAACGAGCTCGGCAGGTTGTCGGCGGGCCTGTTCTTCATCGCCTTCGTGACGGACCCGCGCACCCACTACATCCCCATGCAGACGGCCATGGCCCGCAACGACCTGCTCGTCGAGTACCTGCAACACGTCGGCTCCGGCCTCTGGGCGGTCCCCCCAGGCATCGCCGACGGCGAGTTCGTGGGCCAGTCCCTGTTCTCCTGACGCGAGCCGTGGACGCCGGGCCTGCGGCGCCGGTCAGGTGCGCTTGGCGGGGCGGGTGTGGCCGGCGCAGAACCAGTCGACGTCCATGGAGCTGAGGGCGAAGCGCGTGCTCTCGGACTGCGGCACGTCGCTCATCATGAAGGCGGGGCCCGGCTGGAGGCGGCCGCGGGCGTCGACGCTGGCGGCGTCCCCGATGAACGCGAAGCCGGCGTAGGTGAACGCGAAGTGCCCGGGGGTGTGGCCGGGCGCGGGTAGCGCCACCAGGCCCGGCAACAGCTCGGTCTCCTCGTCCAGCAGGACGACGTTGCGGGGCAGCTTGGGCATCGGGGTGACGGCCGCCATGAATCTCCGGAACGGCGTGTTCGGTGCCGGGGACGCCCCGGTGAGGATGGCAGCGTCGAGCGCCCCCAGCCAGGCGCGCGCGCCCGTCCGGTGCTGCCACTCGGCCGCCGACTGGGCGTGGTCGACGTCGTAGTGGGTGAGGACGATGTCGGTGATCGACCGGGGCGGGATGCCCGCCGTGTGCAGGGTGCGGGCCACGCGATTGAGCGCGGGGGACGTGCCGGGGTCGATCAGGATGGTCCTGTCACCGCTCCGCACGAGATAGGCGTTGGCGGCGAGCGCCTCTGAGATCCACCAGACACCAGGGCCGAGGTTCTGCATGACCCGAGCCTACGCGCCACGACGATGGCCGAGGTCGGCCCGAGGAACGGGGGCTGAGTCACACGATGGCTGCGGTCAGCCCTGCGAACGCAGCGCCATCTGCTCGGCGATCCAGCGCGCCGTCTCGCGGGTGCAGGCACCCGGGTCGGCGAAGCTGACGGCGAAGACGCCGGTGATCTCGGTGAGCCGCGGCACGCCTTCGAGGGCGAGGATCGCGTCGGCCTCGGCGGCGTACTCGTCGCGCGGGGCCCCCTTGGCGATCAGACCGACGGGGTCGGCTTCGGCGAGGATGCCTATGAGCTCGTCCCGGGTGATCGCCATGACGACGAGCGTAGTGGAGACGGCCGCCGACCGGGTCAGGCGAGCAGCGTGGGCCGCTCGAGTTCGAGCAGTCGCTGCTTGCGGGCGACCCCTCCCGCATAGCCGGTGAGCGTCCCGTTGGCGCCGATCACGCGATGACAAGGGACGACGATGGGGATCGGGTTGCGTCCGTTGGCGGCCCCGATGGCCCTGGAGGCGGCATTGGTGAGGCCGAGCCGGTGCGCGATCTCGCCGTAGGACGCCGTGTCGCCGTAGCCGATCCTCGTCAGCTCCTCCCAGACGCGGCGCTGGAAGGCAGTCCCGACGGGGGCCAGCGGCAGGTCGAAGACGGTGCGGGTGCCGGCGAAGTATTCGGCGAGCTGGGCCGCGGCGAGCGTGAGGACGTCATCGTCGTCGGCCTGGTCGCCGACGGCTCGACCGTCGCGGAACGGCGAGAACTCGATGGCCGTCAGCGCGCCCGCGTCCGCGACGAGGCGCAGCGGCCCGATGGGGCTCTCAATGACTTTCCACATCAGCAACTCCCGGAAGGTCGAACAGGGTGGTCCAGAGGTACGACTGGGCGTACGAACGCCACGGTCGCCAGCGTTCGGCGAGGGCGGCGGCCGTCAGCGGGTCGACGCCCAGCCTCGTCAGGGCGTGGCGGGTGCCGAGGTCGGTCGGCATGAACGCGTCGGGGTGCCCGAGCGCCCGGATCGCTATGTAGTCGGCGGTCCACGGCCCGATGCCGGGCAGGGCGATCAGCCGCTCGCGGGTCTCGTCCCTGTCCGGGCCCCTGTCGAGCGCGAGGTCGCCGTCGGCCAGCGCCCGGGTGAGGGCGCCGAGCGCACGGCCGCGGGCTCGCGGCATGGGGTACTCCTCGGGGTCGAGCGCGGCCAGGGCATCCGGACCGGGGAACAGGTGGGTCAGCCCGGGCGGCATCGGCGGCACTCCCGCGGCGGGCGGGGAGGCGTCGAGGGCGGCTCCGGCGCGCAGGACAAGCCTGCCGAGCACGGTCCTGGCTCCCGCCACGCTGATCTGTTGCCCGACTATCGCGCGCACCGCCAGTTCGGCGCCGTCGGCGTGGCCCGGCACCCGCAACCCGGGCCAGCGGTCGACGAGCCGCCCAATGAGCGGGTCGTCGCCGAGCGCCGACGCCACGGCCACCGGGTCGCAGTCGGCGTCGAGCAGCC
>JAEWIK010000265.1 GCA_023387135.1 Actinomycetes bacterium
CCCTCGGCGGCGTGCTGCGCTACGGCATCCCGGAGTTCCGGCTGCCGAACCAGCTCATCGACGACGTGGTGGAGAAGATCCAGTTGCTGGGCGGGCGTTTCGTCACCAACTTCGTGGTCGGCAAGACGGCGACCCTCGAACAGCTCAGGGACGCGGGCTTCGCGAGGATCTTCGTCGGCAGCGGCGCCGGTCTCCCCCGGTTCCTCAACGTGCCGGGCGAGCACCTCAACAACGTGATGAGCGCCAACGAGTTCCTCACCCGGGTGAACCTCATGCAGGCCCACCGCGGCGACCACGAGACCCCGCTCCCCGAGGTCACCGGCAAGGAGGTGCTGGTGATCGGCGGCGGCAACACCGCCATGGACGCCGCGCGCACCGCGCGCCGGCTGGGCGGCCACGTCACCATCGTCTACCGGCGGACGCGGGCGGAGATGCCCGCCAGGGTCGAGGAACTCGAGCACGCCCTCGAGGAGGGCATCGAGCTGCTCGTGTTGCGGTCGCCGTCGGAGTTCTCCGGTGATGACAAGAGCCACTTCGTGACCGGCGCGACGCTGGAGGTCATGGGCCTCGGCGAACCTGACGCGTCCGGTCGCCGCAAGCCCGTGCCGACCGGCAAGTCGACCACGATGCCTGCCGACCTCGTCATCATGGCGCTGGGCAACGACGCCAACCCGATCATCAAGGACTCCGAGCCGCGGCTCGAGGTGTCGCGCTACGGCACCATCGTCCAGCCGGACGAGGAGTCCAAGGAGACCTCGCTGGCGGGGGTCTACACCGGCGGCGACGCCGCCCGCGGCGGTTCGACGGCCATCCGTGCCGCGGGCGACGGGCAGTCCGCGGCTCGCGAGATCCTGGGCACCCTGGAACAGCAGACGCCTTCCGAGCTGCGCGACAGCGTCGCCCGGGCGCTCGTCTACACCGAGACCGCCGCCGAGCTGCCGGTCATCGTGGACAAGAAGCACCTGAGCCCCGGCATCGAGGAGTTCACCGTCAGGGCGCCGGTCATCGCGCGGTCAGCGCAGGCCGGTCAGTTCGTCAGGGTGCTGCCGACGACCGACGGCGAGCTGATCCCGCTGACGCTCGCCGACTGGGACGCCGAGGCAGGCACCATCACGCTGGTCGTGCAGGGCATGGGCAGCAGCACGCTGGGCATCAACGCGATGAGCGTCGGGATGGCCCTCGCGGGCGTCGCGGGACCGCTCGGTCGTCCGAGCGACCTGCACAGGTACGACGAGGGCTCGACCGTCGTGTTCACCGCCGGCGGCCTCGGCCTGCCGCCGGTCTACCCGATCATGCGGGAGCACCTGAGGCTCGGCAACCACGTCACCCTGATCTCCGGTTTCCGCAGCCGCGACCTCATGTTCTGGGACGCCCAGGACGAGCGGGTCGGCAGGATCAAGGCCGAGTTCGGCGACCAGCTCGACGTCATCTACGCGACCAACGACGGTTCCTTCGGGGTCCAGGGGTTCGTGACGACGCCGCTGGAGGAGATGCTCGACGCCGCCAAGGCGGGCACCGGTCCGGTGATCGCCGAGGTGGTCTCGATCGGCCCGCCGCTCATGATGCGCTCGGTGTCGGACCTGACCAGGCCGTACGGCGTGCACTGCGTCGTCAGCCTGAACTCCATCATGGTCGACGCCACCGGCATGTGCGGCGCGTGCATGGTCCCGATCGTCGAGGACGGCAAGCTGGTCCGCCGGCACACCTGCATCGACGGTCCCGAATTCGACGCTCACAGCATCGACTGGGAGAAGTTCCTGCCGCGCTTCGGCCTGTTCCGCACCCAGGAGCAGGCGAGCCGGGCCCACCACGGGTTCTAGGACACCGCCCCGGGGGCCGCTACAGCAGGATCTCCGGCACTGCTCCGCGGGGCGGGTTGAGCCTGAGGGCCAGCAGGCGGTTCCAGCGTTCGAGGGCCATCGGGGTCGTCAGGTCGTCGACAGCAAGCCCGATGGCGCCGCGGACCGGGCCGTCCTGGCTGTGCACGCTGTCGAGGACCGGGGGCGGGCTCGGCCGGTGGAAGCCGATGAGCCCGCCGCGGAAGGCCTCGTCGAACGGGCCGGGCTCGGTCGCGCGGATCTCGGGCGCGAGCCCGCCCAGGGTGACGACGTCGGGGTCGTGAAGGTTCACCAGTCCGGCGACGCCCGCACCGAGGGCTCGTGAGATCTCGCGGGCTCCCCGACGCGTGGCGGCGTCGACGCCCTCGCCGTTCCTGAGCCGCCGCAGGACGTCGCGACAGTACGCGACAGGGTCGGCAGGCGGTACGTGTCCGGCATGCCTTGCCAGCGCGCGTCCGTCGACCATGAGGTCCCAACAGCCCGACGCCCCGCACGGGCAGCGCAGGGAGGGGTCACCGAAGGGGAGGTGACCGTACTCTCCCCCGGCCCCGGTGGCGCTCGGCACCGGCTCGCCGTCGATGAGGAGGGCGCCTCCGACGCCGTCGGCGACGTAGAGGTGAAGCGCGACCCGGCCGCCCCGAGCGGCGCCCGAGCGGGCCTCGGCGATCCCCGACAGCGTCGCGTCGTTGCCCGCGAAGAACCTCAGTCCGGCCGAGGACGGCAGCCTGGCCGCCAGCAGGCCGAGGTCTGCCTCCGTCCAGCCCCGGGTGGCGAACTGCAGCAGCCGGGTCCCGCTCACCGTGCCGGCCGCGGCGGCGACGACGGCCCGCACCCTGCCGTGGCGTGCACGCACGGCGCGCGCCACCTGGGTTCCGACTTCCGGCAGGAAGTCGGCGGGGAGCCGCCTGCCGTACTCGCCGGCGGCGACTTCCGTCACGGTGCCCGCCAGGTCGGCGACGAAGAGCTGCCAGGCGCTGGTTCGCAGGTCGACGATGGCGGCCAGCGGGCCGTCGGGGTGCGCACCGAGGGTCGTCGTCGGACGGCCCGGCCCGGACTGTTGCGAGCGTTCCTCCGAGACGAGGTGGGACTCGCGGAGGCGCTCGATGAGCTCCGTCGCGCCGCCCGTTGTCAGGGACAGCCTGTCGCAGGCTTCCCGGCGGGTGATCCCGGGTTCGACGTGCAGCAGCCGCAGCAACTCCGAAGCGGTCTGCCAGCGCTGGCGGACCGAACGGGGAATCGAGTGCGCGGGTCGCGTCACCGACGTGGTCACGCCTGGCGATTATACTCGTTCAGCGAGTAAATAGGTGGTGTCTCGGACGTTGACGAGGGGGACTCCGCTGCCTACTGGCCGCGCAGCCGCGCTCGCCACCACAGCGCCAGGCCGAGTTCGATGAGGCCGACGACGGCGATCACCGGCTGCAGGAAGAAGTACACCTGCAGCACGGCGAGCTGGATGGCGATCCACAGCAGCAGGGACACCCCCGCGAGCACCCCGGCGAGGATCCCGAGACCAGGCCGGCGCGGCAGGAACAGGACGGGGACCGCGGCGAGGACGTGCGGGACGGCCACCGTCGCGATGAGCAGCCAGCCCGGCCCCACCCACGAGCCGAACGGCGTCCTCACCAGCCATTCGGTGGGCAGCGCCCACGTGTCGGTGATGAGCCCGATCCCTCCCGACACAGCCTGGTAGGCGACGAAGAGTTCGAAGGCGGCGAGCGCCCAGGCCTGCCAGGTCCGGGTCCTGGTCGTCGGGGCTGTGATGGTCATGGCGGCTGCTCCTGCTCGGCGGGCTGGCGCTCAAGCTAGTGGAACGCGCGCCGCCGCGCTGGCGATTCGCCTCAGTCGACCGCGCCGGTCTCGGTCAGGGTGCGCGCGACCTCGCGCAGCTTGATGTTCAGCCGCTGCGACGAGCGCCGGAGGATCTCGAACGCCTCGTCGGGAGTGGCCTTGAGCCGCTCCATGAGGATCCCCTTCGCCTGGCCGATCACGTCCCGCGACAGCAGCGCCTGCTCGAGTTGCTCGCCGATCCTCTCCAGGCTGACACGATCGCCGACGGCCCTGGCGGCCAGCGACGCGTGAGCGGCGAGGATGAACCCGATCTCCTTCGCGGCCTCCACGAACGACTCCCCCGCCGGTCCGTGCACGATGAGAGTGGCGGTCCGGGGGCCGGAGTCCAGGCGACCGGACGTCGCGAACGGGAACGACAGCATGGAGTCGGCCAGCAGTGTCGCGTCGGTCACCTCGGCGGACGGCTCATCGCCGCTCCCGCGGGACGTTCGGCTCGCGGGCT
>JAEWIK010000297.1 GCA_023387135.1 Actinomycetes bacterium
CCGCTGGTGAGCGCGCCCATGGGGAGTTCGACGGGGTGCTCGGGAAGGCCGACGTCGACGAGCGCCCCGCCGACCTTCAGGCAGTTCAGCAGCGCGACGATGTCGTTGGCGCCCGAGACGGTGGTGATCATCAGGTCG
This sequence comes from Actinomycetes bacterium, assembly GCA_023387135.1. Taxonomy (GTDB): domain Bacteria; phylum Actinomycetota; class Actinomycetes; order Propionibacteriales; family Propionibacteriaceae; genus Propionicimonas. Next base: position 139 of record JAEWIK010000297.1, read on the forward strand.
AAGCTGCGGCGGAGCTTCTTCAGCGTGCCCGGCTCGCTGGTCGCGTAGTACTCGGACGCCCCGAAGCGCCTGCCGTCGGCCTCCTTCGAGCGGGTCTGGCTGATGACAGTCACGTCGGCGCCCATGGCGGCGGCCAACTGGACGGCCATGTGCCCGAGGCCTCCCATGCCGACGACAGCGACCCGCTTGCCAGGGCCGGCACCCCAGCGTCGCAGCGGGGAGTAGGTGGTGATGCCCGCGCACAGCAGCGGCGCGGCGTGCGCGAGGTCGAGGCCGTCGGGGATCCTGCAGACGTAGTCCTGCTCGACGGTGGTGCAGGTCGAGTAGCCGCCCGCGGTCGGCACGCCGTCGCGGCCGATGGCGTTGTACGTCCAGACTGTCGGCTTCTCGCGGCTCTCGCAGAACTGCTCCTGGCCGGCCTTGCACGACGCGCACTCGCCGCAGGAGTCGACGAAGCAACCGACGCCGACCTTGTCGCCGACGGCGAACTTGGTCACCTGGGAACCGACCTGCCGCACCACTCCCGCGAGCTCGTGGCCGGGGACCAGCGGGTAGTGGGCGGGCCCCCACTCGCCGCGCGCCGTGTGGATGTCGGAATGGCAGATGCCGGCGTACTTGATGTCGAACAGCACCTCGGTCGGGCCGGGCTCGCGTCTGGTGATGGTCGTCCTGGCGAAACGCCCGGTCGGGGAATCGATTGCATAGGCGACTGCCTGGGGCATGGGTTCTCTCCTTCTCGTCGTCCCCCATCCTGCCCTCACAGACCGGCAGCACAAACCCCCAGTCGCATCCTGACGGGGCCGGACACCGCCGGGCCGAGGGGGCGTCCCCACGTAGGATGTCGGGCATGTCCGACACGCTCACCTCACTCGAAACACCCGTCGACGCGCAGCGCGGAACCACCCGCGTCAAGCGCGGCATGGCAGAGATGCTCAAGGGCGGCGTGATCATGGACGTCGTCACGCCGGAGCAGGCCAAGATCGCCGAGGACGCCGGCGCCGTCGCCGTGATGGCTCTCGAACGCGTCCCCGCCGACATCCGCGCGCAGGGCGGCGTCTCCAGGATGAGCGACCCCGACATGATCGACGGCATCATCGCCGCTGTCTCCATCCCCGTGATGGCCAAAGCCCGCATCGGGCACTTCGTCGAGGCGCAGGTGCTGCAGGCGCTCGGCGTCGACTACATCGACGAGTCCGAGGTGCTCACGCCCGCCGACTACTCCCACCACATCGACAAGTGGCAGTTCACCGTCCCGTTCGTGTGCGGGGCCACCAACCTCGGCGAGGCGCTGCGACGCATCACCGAGGGCGCGGCGATGATCAGGTCGAAGGGCGAGGCGGGCACCGGCGACGTCTCCAACGCCGTCACCCACATGCGCACGATCCGCGCGGAGCTCAACCGGCTCAGGTCGATGTCGTCCGACGAGCTGTACGTCGCCGCCAAGGAACTCCAGGCGCCCTACGACCTGGTGGCGGAGGTCGCCCAGGCGGGCAAGCTGCCCGTCGTGCTATTCACCGCCGGCGGCATCGCCACCCCCGCCGACGCGGCGATGATGGTGCAGCTCGGCGCCGACGGCGTCTTCGTCGGTTCGGGGATCTTCAAGTCGGGCGACCCCGCCAAGCGCGCCGCCGCCATCGTCCGCGCCACCACGTTCTACGACGATCCGGACGTCGTGGCGGAGGTCTCCCGCGGCCTCGGCGAGGCGATGGTGGGCATCAACGTCGAGGAGATCCCGCAGCCGCACCGCCTCGCCCAGCGCGGGTGGTGACCCCGACAGTCGGCGTCCTGGCGCTGCAGGGTGATGTCGCGGAGCACGTGAGGATCCTGCGCTCGCTCGGTGTGGACACGCTCCCCGTCAGGCGTCAGGCCGAGTTGCTGCGGTGCGACGGGCTGGTCCTGCCGGGCGGCGAGTCCACGACGATGATCAAGCTCGCGCGGACGTTCGGGCTGCTCGACCCCCTGCGTGCGTGGCTGGCGGAGGGTCATGCGGCCTTCGGCACCTGCGCGGGCATGATCCTGCTGGCGGACCGCATCCTCGACGGCACCGCCGGCCAGGAGACGATCGGCGGGCTCGACGTGACGGTCCGCCGCAACGCCTTCGGGCGGCAGGTCGACTCCTTCGAGGAGGACTTGGGCTTCGAGGGGCTCGCCGAGCCCGTGCCTGCTGTGTTCATCAGGGCGCCCTGGGTCGAGTCGGCCGGGGAGGGCGTGGAGGTGCTCGCGCGCCGCCGTCCGCTCTCGCCCGACGAGCCCGGACGCATCGTCGCCGTCAGGCATGGCAACCTGCTCGCCACGGCGTTCCACCCGGAGGTCGACGACGACGCGAGGATCCACGAGCTGTTCCTCGGCATGGTGCGCGGCTGAGTCGTCTGCCCGACGACGCGCGCCCGGACCTCGGACGTGGGGCTCAGAACCCTGCTCGCTCAGGGGACGTGAGGCCTCGTGAGGAGCGTCGTCTCACCCGGCGATGAATGTAAGGAAAGGTAACAATCTTGTCACGGCGGGGTGACTACTCTTGCGGGGCCCGCTGTTCGTAAAGTTTACTAACAAACATGCAACGGAGCGACGTCCCCTCGGCGCATCGCCATCCCCGCAGCGGCCGGCGGACCACCCGGCCCGAGGACGGCCGCCGCAACAACCTGTCGCTCGTGCTGCAGTCGCTCTATGACGAGCCCCTGCTCTCGCGCGCCGACCTCGCCCGTCGCACAGGCCTCACCCGCGTCACGATCTCCGACCTCGTCGCCGAACTCATCTCCGACTCCCTCGTCGTCGAGACCGGCACGACCGCCGACGTCCGTCCCGGCAAGCCCGGGACCACCCTGTCGGTGCGGGCCGACGCCCGCGACATCATCGCCCTCGACCTCTCGGCCCCCGACACCGTCACCGGCGGCATCTACTCGGTGCGCGGCGAACCGCGGGTGCGCGTCCAGCACGCCCTCGACTCGGCCACCGGCGAGGACGCCTACGCCGCCGTCGCCGCGCTGGCCCGCGACCTGCTGGCGACGTGCGACCGTCCCGTCCTCGGCGTGGGGGTCGGGACCCCCGGCACCGTCGACTCCGCCGGCACGGTGATCTCCGCGCCCAACCTCGCCTGGCACAACCTCCCGCTGCAGCAGCGCCTGGGCGACGACCTCGGCGTCCCCGTCCATGTCGAGAACGACGCGAACGTCGCCGTCATGGCCGAACGCAGCTTCGACTCCGGGCCCGACAACCTGATCCGCGTCCAGGTCTCGCGCGGTGTCGGCGCCGGCCTGCTCATTGCCGGATCGGTCGTCGTGGGCACCTCCGCCGCCGCCGGCGAGATCGGCCACGTCGTCATCGAACACGGCGGTGAGCCCTGCCCGTGCGGCAAGAACGGCTGCCTGGAGACGTGGCTGTCAGTCCCGTCGCTGCGGCGCCGCCTGGCCGCCGCCACCGGGCCCGCCGAGGACGTGCTCGCCGAAGCTGGACGCCAGCTCGGCATCGCCCTCTCCCCTGTCGTCGGAATGCTCGACCTCAACGACATCGTCGTCGGCGGCCCTGCCGAGTATGTCGGCGGCCCCCTGCTGAGCGCCGCTCAGGAAGTGGTCACCGATCGCACCCATTCCGACTTCCGCGGCGAGGTCAGGCTCCGCCTGAGCTCGCTCGGTGAGGACGCCGTGCTGCTCGGCGCTGTCGCCCTCGTGCTTCGCATTCAACTCGGAGTGTCGTGATGGCGCCCCGTTCAACCCGAGTCGGCCACCAGGTCCGAATCCCGAAAGGAATCCTCATGAAGAAGAAGCTGGCCGCGGTGGCGCTGTTCGCCGCGTCTGCTGTGGCCCTGAGTGCCTGTGGCACTCCTGCTGCACCGCCCGCCTCGTCGCCTGCGCCCTCGGCCGGCACCTCTGCCCCCGAGACCACCCCGGCGAAGACCTCGCAGGACATCAGGTTCTGGGTGATCGGCGGCGACACCCCGCAGGCACTGCGCGACTACCTCGTCAGCCAGTACAAGACCGTCAACGGCGGCACCCTGACGATCGAGGAGCAGACCTGGGGTGACATCATCACCAAGCTGACGACGTCCCTGCCTGACGCGGCCAACACGCCCGACGTCACCGAGATCGGCAACACCCAGGCCCCGACCTTCACCAACGTGGGCGCCTTCTCCGACATCTCCGACATGTACCAGGAGTTGGGCGGCGACAAGCTGCTGAAGTCCTTCGTCGACGTCGGCGCCGTGGACGGCAAGAACTACACGCTGCCCTACTACTTCGGCTCCCGCTACATGTTCTACCGCAAGGACGTCTGGAAGGCAGCCGGCGTGGAGGCCCCCAAGACCCTCGACGAGTTCAACGCGGCGGTGAAGACCATCACCGAGAAGAACCCCAAGAAGATCAAGGACTTCTCCGGCTTCTTCATCGGCGGCCAGGACTGGCGCAACGGTGTCTCCTGGATCTTCGCCAACGGCGGCGACCTGGCGAAGAAGGACGGCGACAAGTGGGTCTCCTCGCTCTCCGACCCCAACACACTCAAGGGCCTGCAGCAGCTCCAGGACATCCAGAAGAACGCCTCGATGGCACCCGCGACCGCCAAGGACGCGAGCCCGTGGCTCTACATCAACGACTCCGACGTCATCAAGGACGACGCCAAGGATCCCAACAAGGTGACCGGCGAGACCTCGCTCTCCGCGGCGACCATCATGGCGCCCGGTTGGGCCCACTGGTCGATCGGCGACCTGGTCAAGAAGGACGGCAAGGAGGTCCGCGAGTGGAATGCCGACAAGTTCGGCGTGTTCGCCCTCCCCGGCAATGACGGCAAGCCCGCCCCGGTCTTCGCCGGCGGCTCCAACATCGGCATCTCCGCGAAGTCCCAGAAGCAGGAGGGTGCGCGCGACCTGATGCGCATCATCTTCAGCGCCGACTTCCAGAAGATGCTCGGCCAGAACGGCCTCGGCCCGGCCAACTCCGACTACGTGTCGGCTCTGGGCGACGACGAGTTCGCCAAGGCTCTCATCGAGTCCGCCAGCAACTCCAAGCTGACCCCGGCCGCGAAGGGCTGGGCCACCGTGGAGAGCCAGCAGATCCTGGAGGAGTTCTTCTCCAAGGTGTCGGAGGGCGGCGACATCAAGGCGCTGGCCGCCGAGTACGACGCCAAGGTCAACGCCGTCATCAACGGCTGAGTCCTGACGCTGTGGGGCCGGGTCACGGCCCGGCCCCACAGCCACGAACAGGCCCCCCCCTCGCAGGCGTGGAGGCCCTAGCAGCGCCGCG
>JAEWIK010000313.1 GCA_023387135.1 Actinomycetes bacterium
GCTCGTCCAGGGCGTGGCCGGCAGCGAGAAGGTGTTCGGGGACCCGGCGGCGGCGGCCCTGCGCTGGCGGGACGCCGGCGCCGAGTGGATCCACCTCGTCGACCTCGACGCCGCCTTCGGCCGCGGCTCGAACGCGTCCCTGCTCGCCGACATCATCATCGGGCTGGACGTCGCCGTCGAACTGTCGGGCGGCATCCGCGATGACGCGACGCTGGAGCGGGCGCTGTCCACCGGCTGCCGGCGCGTGAACATCGGCACCGCCGCCCTGGAGAGCCCGGAGTGGTGCGAGGAGATCATCGGCGAGTACGGCGATCGCATCGCGATCGGGCTGGACGTGCGCGGCACCCGGCTCGCGGCGCGCGGCTGGACGCGGGAGGGCGGCGACCTCTACGAGACGCTGGAGCGGCTGGACGCCGCGGGCTGCGCGAGGTACGTCGTCACCGACGTGGCGAGCGACGGCATGCTCACCGGGCCGAACCTCGACCTGCTGGCCGGCGTCTGCCGGCGCACCCCGGCGAAGGTCGTTGCCTCCGGCGGCATCGCGACGCTGGACGACCTGCGCGCGCTGCGCGAACTCGTGCCCGACGGGGTCGAGGGCGCCATCATCGGCACGGCGCTCTACCTCGGCAACTTCACGCTGCCCGAGGCTCTTCAGGTGGCCGCCGGCTGAGCGGCGTCCGTCGGGGTCTCTTCAGGGTCGAACCGGTGCCGACCGCGGGAGATCGGCGGCGAACCGTTCACTAGGGTGTGGCGGGTGAGCAGTCAGGACTACCGCGAGCCGACGAACGACGAACTGTGGGCGCAACCGCCCGCCGTCCACCCCCAGGCGCCTTCTCCGGCGTACCCCGTCGCCCAGCCCACCCAGCAGGTGGCGCTACCCGTCATGCAGGTCGTGGCGCCGCCCGCCACACGGGCGCCCTCGGGGATCGACAAGACCCACCTGAGCCTCGCGATAGTGTCGCTGGCCCTCGGCATCCCGCTGTCGGCCATCGGTGCGGGCACCGCGGGGATACCGGGCCTGGTGATCGCCTGGGTGGGCATCGTGCTCGTCAACTTCTTCTACGGCAAGTACCGCAGCAACTGAGCCGCGTCAGGGGACGCGGGCCGTCCACTCGGGCGTGCCGAACTTGGTCTCCACCAGCGACGTCGCCAGCGCGAGTTCCTCGTCGGTGAGGCTGCCGTCCACCACCCTGTAGCGCGAGCGGAACACGTCGAGGAAGGCGGCCATCACCTGCTCGCGGGGCAGGTGGGTCTGTGATCGCACCGGGTCGACCCGCTTGTTGGCGGACTTCGTCCCCTTGTCGGAGAGCTTCTCGCGGCCGATCCGCAACACTTCCAGCATCTTGTCGGCGTCGATGTCGTACGCCATCGTCACGTGGTGGAGCACCGCGCCGCCGACGAAGCGCTTCTGGGCGGCTCCGGCGATCTTCCCCGCGGGCGAGGCTATGTCGTTGAGCCCCGCGTAGGTCGCCTGCACTCCCACCGTCGCCAGCGCGTCGATCACCCACTGGTCGAGGAAGGCGTAGGACGCCTCGTAGCTCATGCCGTCCACCAGGGACGTCGGCACGACCAGCGAGAACGTGATGCAGTTGCCGGCCTCCATGAACATCGCGCCGCCGCCCGACACCCTGCGGACTACCGACACCCCGTACCGCTCGGCGGCCTCGAGGTCGACCTCGTTGCGCAGGGACTGGAACGAGCCGATGACCACGGCCGGGTCCTCCCACTCCCAGAACCTGAAGGTCGGCCCGCGACGGCCCGCCGCGAGCTCCTTGCCGAGCACCTCGTCGAGAGCCGCGTGCAGCGCCGGCGGCAGCGGGCCGGGGTCGAGGTAGGTGAACTCGTGGTCGCCCCAGCCGGTGGAGAGGCCGAGCGCCCGCCTCACCGCGGTGGCGACGGCGCGGGTGTCGAAGCCCACCATCGTCACCCCTGCGGGCAGCGCCCGGTCGAGCGCACGGGTGAGCTCGGTGACGCCGGCCTCGACGGGCAGGCCTTCCAGCGTCTCGTCGATGGTGGCCAGCGCCTCGTCCGGATCGAGGAAGAAGTCGCCGCTCACGCTCACGCGCGCCAGCCGCCCGTCCTCGACCTCGAGGTCGACCGCCACCAGCTTGCCGCCGGGCACCTTGTACTCACCATGTCGCCGATCAGTCGTCACGGCCGCGAGGATACGCGGATTGAGCCGGGGAGTGCCTGCTGCCGTAAAGTGGACCCGTTCTCACCCCGGTGCCCTCCTCGCGATCTGAGACTGTGGGCGCGCGGGCCCGGCACTACCCGACAGGACGGACTGAATGAGCGGGCACTCCAAGTGGGCCACGACCAAGCACAAGAAGGCGGCCATCGATGCCAAGCGCGGCAAGCTCTTCGCCAAGCTGATCAAGAACATCGAGGTTGCTGCACGCGTGGGCGGTGGCGACCCCGGCGGGAACCCGACCCTGTATGACGCCATCCAGAAGGCGAAGAAGAGCTCGGTCCCGAACGACAACATCGATCGCGCGGTCAAGCGCGGCTCCGGTGCCGAAGGCGGGGGAGCCGACTACCTCTCGATCACCTACGAGGCCTACGCGGCGGGCGGCGTCGCCATCCTCATCGAGTGCCTGACCGACAACAGGAACCGCTCGGCGTCCGACGTCAGGGTGGCTGTCACGCGCAACGGCGGGCGGATGGCTGACGTGGGCAGCGTCCAGCGCCTGTTCAACCGCAAGGGCGTCGTCGAGGTCGACGCCCACTCCGGCGGCAAGACGGTGACGGAGGACGACGTGCTCGAGGCGACGCTCGACGCCAACGCCGAGGAGATCCGCGACGACGGCGACGTCATCACGGTGATCTCCGATCCTGCCGACCTGGTGGCAGTCCGCAAGGCCGTCCAGGACGCGGGCTTCGACTACAACGAGGCGGAGGTCAAGTTCGTCCCGACCTTCACCGAGGCGATCACCGACTCCGACACCGCCGCCAAGATCTTCAAGGTGCTGGACGCGCTGGAGGACCTCGACGACGTCCAGAACGTGTACTCCAACGAGGACATCCCCGACGAGATCCTCGAACAACTCGAGGACTGAGCGCCGCCCGGGCCGCGGGGTCGCGAAGCCCCGGCCGGGGATCGGCGTGGGAGCTTGCTCCCGGGTGCCTCACCAGTAGTATCCGAACATCTGTTCGGGCGGTGATGAGGTGCTGATGCGTGTCCTGGGAGTCGACCCCGGCCTTACCCGTTGTGGGGTGGGCGTCATCGAAGGGGTTCCGGGACGCCCGCCGACGCTGGTCGCGGTCGGAGTGATCACCACCGGCGCGTCCGAGCCGCTGCCGCAACGCCTCGTGGCGATCGAGGCCGGGCTGGAGGAATGGATAGGCACCCACAGCCCGGACGCCGTCGCTGTCGAGCGGGTGTTCGCCGACCAGAACGTCCTCAGCGTCATTGGGACGGCGCAGGCGGCAGGCATCGCGATGCTGGTCGCCGCCAGGCGCGGGATCGCCGTCCACACCCACACGCCGACCGAGGTCAAGGCCGCCATCACCGGTTCGGGCCGCGCCGACAAGGCGCAGGTGGGGACGATGGTGTCGCGCATCCTCAAGCTCGACGCGCCGCCGAAACCCGCCGACGCCGCCGACGCGGTGGCGCTGGCGATCTGCCACCTGTGGCGCGGTGCGGGGCAGGACAGGCTGGAGGCAGCGATGGCCAGGCAGGCCGCCAGGCTCGGCAGGAGGTCGGCGTGATAGCGCAGGTGCGCGGCCAGGTGGCGGCAGTCGGTGCGACCTGGGTCGTGGTGGACGTGAACGGCTTCGGCGTCCGCGCGCTGTGCACTCCCGCCACGGCCGGGGCCCAACGGCCGGGAGACGCGACGACGCTGCACACCTCGCTGGTGGTCAGGGAGGACTCGCTCACCCTCTACGGCTTCGCCGCCTCCGACGAACGCGACTGCTTCGAACTGCTCCAGACGGCCAGCGGCATCGGCCCGAGGATCGCCCTGTCGGTGGTGTCGGTGATGACTCCCGACGACCTCAGGGCCGCCATCGGCAGCGAGAACGTCCGCGCCCTCACCAAGGTGCCGGGGATCGGGCTGAAGGGCGCCCAACGGCTCGTGCTGGAACTGAAGGACAAGATCGGGCAGTTCGCCGTCGTCGCCCAGGCAGGCGGTGACCAGTCCGGCTGGCGCGAGCAGGTGAAGTCCGGCCTGGAAGGGCTCGGCTGGTCCAGCAAGGACGCGGAGGCCGCCTGCGACAACGTGGAACCGCTCGCCAAGGCCGACCCGCCGGCGTCCATCGCCGTCCTGATGAGGGCTGCCCTGCGCAGCCTCGCCAAGTAGGCAGCCGTGCATCCCGGCAGCGACACGGACCCGCTCGACCCGCACGTCCACGCCGACGAGCTGAGCGCCGAGTCCGCCCTGCGTCCCGGCACGCTCGCCGAGTTCGGCGGCCAGCCCAGGGTGAGTGACCAGTTGGGCCTCGTGCTGGAGGCCGCCAGGCATCGCGGTTCGGTCCCCGAGCACGTCCTGCTCTCGGGACCGCCCGGGCTCGGCAAGACCACGCTCGCCATGATCATCGCTGCCGAGATGGGCGTCCCGCTGCGGGTCACGTCCGGGCCCGCGATCCAGCACGCGGGCGACCTGGCGGCCATCCTGTCGGGGCTGAGCGAGGGCGAGGTGTTCTTCCTCGACGAGATCCACAGGATGTCGCGTCCCGCCGAGGAGATGCTCTACCTCGCGATGGAGGACTTCAGGGTCGACGTCGTGGTGGGAAAGGGCCCGGGCGCCACTGCCATCCCGCTGGAGATCCCGCCCTTCACCCTCGTCGGCGCCACGACCAGGGCCGGCCTGCTGCCGGGCCCGTTGCGCGACAGGTTCGGCTTCACCGCCCAGCTCGACTTCTACGCCGCCGAGGCGCTGGAGGAGATCCTCGTCCGGTCGGCCAGCCTGCTGGGCATTCAGCTCGGCCCCGGCTCGGCCGAAGAGATCGCCTCCCGGTCGCGCGGGACTCCCAGGATCGCCAACCGGCTGCTGCGCAGGGTGCGCGACTACGCCCAGGTGCGCTCGGACGGACGGCTCACCAGGCAGGTGGCGGCGGCGGCCCTCGAGCTCTACGAGGTCGACCCGCTGGGCCTCGACAGGCTCGACAGGGCGGTGCTGGAGGCGCTGTGCGTCAGGTTCAACGGCGGGCCCGTCGGCGTCACCACGCTCGCCATGGCGGTCGCCGAGGAGGTGGAGACGGTCGAGGAGGTCGCCGAGCCGTTCCTGGTGAGGCAGGGCTTCCTGGTGAGAACCCCGCGCGGGCGGGTGGCGACCCCCAGGGCGTGGTCGCACCTCGGTCTCACCCGGCCCGGGGGAGTGCCGGATCTGTTCTCGTCGGGGGAATAGGCTGAATCACCGCCCCGAATACGGTTCTGGCGCGATGCGGCGCTAGGCTACTGCCTCGGCAGCCACCGCTGTCGATTGAGCTTCGACGTAAGGACTTACTCGATGGACTGGGGCACCATTCTGATGGTCGTGCTGATGGGCGGCGCGGTCTACTTCCTGATGATCCG
>JAEWIK010000352.1 GCA_023387135.1 Actinomycetes bacterium
TGTTCCAGCGTATGCGGAGGGGCTGGCGTTTGAGCCCCGTGGCCGGCGCCCGGGCGGGTCAGCGTCCGCGGTTGGCGCGGTAGTTCTCGGCCCAGGCGGTGTGGAGCTCTTCGTCCCCCATCACCAGGAACACCACAGGACAGTCCTGCGGACCCGTGACGTCGAGTTGGCACAGGGTGCAGGGTTCACCCGGGCGCAGCGGACACTTGGGTTGAGGAACCCGCCGAGTCCGGGTAGCAGTAGTGGTCACACCATCAAATTACGCCGTGAACGCCACTTTCAAAGACCAGTACGACGCGAGGTAGTAATCCTCCCACCCCCGCGGGAAAGCCTTCAGCCGGCGTCGTGGGAGTTCGTGAGCAGCGCCACGCATTCCACGTGGTGGGTGGTACCGTACAGGTCGAAGATCCTGAGGTCGTCGAGCCGGTAGCCGAAGTCGCGGGCGGTGGCGAGGTCGCGGGCCAGCGCGGCCGGGTCGCAGGCGACATAGGCGACGGCACGCGGACGCCGGGCCGCCACCGCGGCCATCACCGCTTTGCCCGCGCCCGCGCGCGGCGGGTCGAGCACCACGATGTCGCAGCGCTCCGGCAGGCGCCTCAGCGTCGCCGCCACGTCACCGGCGTAGAACCTGCCCTCGGGCACATTGCGCCGCGCCAGCGCCGTGGCGACGGTGTCGCCCTCGATGCCGAGCACCGTGCACCCCGCGTCGACCAGCGCGCCCGCGAACAGCCCGACGCCGCAGAACAGGTCGAAGGCGGTCTCCCCCGCCGCCGGCCGGAGCGCCTGCAGCACGGCGTCGGTGAGGACCCGCGGCGCCTCGGCATGGCTCTGCCAGAACCCGTCGGCGGCCACCTCGAAGGTGCGCGACCCCACCTGCTCGGTCACCGTCCTGGGCAGCGAGCCCCGCTGCCCGATGACGGTCCCCGATGCGGCAGCCACCGCGAGCACGTCCCCACCGCCCGGCACGGTGCCGGGCCTGGCGATCGAGGCCGCAGCGATCAGGCAGCCGCGTTCGGGCAGCGCGACCACGTCGTTGGAGCGATGGGCACGCAGGCCCAGCCGTCCCTCGGCATCGCGGTGGTAACGCATCCGCGTCCGCCAGCCGAAGCCGTCGGAGTCGGGCGCTTCGACGCGTGCCGTCACCTCGTAGCCCGCGTGGTGCGCCACCAGTTCCGCCACCACCTGACGCTTCAGTTCCCGGGAGTCCTCGGGAAGCAGGTGCTGGAAGTCGCACCCCCCGCAGGTGGCGGCGATCGGGCACGGCGCCGCGCGCCGCAGCGGGCTGGCCTCGATCACCTCGAACACCTCGCCGCGGGCGAACCGCGACTGCACGCCGGTGATCCGCACCTTGACGACCTCGCCGGGGATGGCGTTCCTGACGAACACGACCATGCCGTTCCAGCGGCACACGCAGTGCCCGCCGTGCGCGATGGGGCCGACCTCGAGCGGCCCGGCTATCGTCCCGACCGACGGCGGCGCCGCCTCAGCGCCGGCGTCCATCGATCGCCTCACCCATCCGCACCTCGCCGCTGCCGGCCCGGCGCCAGGCCGGCGACTTCCGCTTGGCCCGCGCGATCGCGTACTTCGACGAGTCGAGCTGGTAGGGCACCGACGTGACCATGACTCCCTGCAGGAAGCTCAGCCGCGCCTTCAGGATGAAGCCGGTCTGGTTGTGCAGCAGCCGCTCCCACCAGTGCCCGACGATGTACTCGGGGATGTACACGCACACGACGTCCCGCGGGTTGTCGGACCGCAGTCCCTTCACGTAGTTGAAGAACGGGCCGATCACCTCGCGGTACGGCGACGCGATGGACTTCAGCGGCACCTCGATGCGCTCGGCCTCCCACTCCTCGGTGATCCGCTTCACCTCGGCGGGATCGACGGCCACCATGATCGCCTCGATGCTGCTGGCCCTCGTGGCGCGCGCGAAGTTGACCGCCCTGATGGTCGGCTTGTTGAGCTCCGTCACGAGGATCACCGCCCGCACCCGGCTGGGCAGCAGCCGGGCGTCGGCGGGGGTGATGGCCAGTTCGCGCGCCACCCTGTCGTAGTGGCCCCTGATGCCGCGCATGAGCAGGAACACGACAGCCATGGCGATCACCGCGAGATAGGCGCCGTAGATGAACTTGGACGCCAGCACGATGATCAGGACGATGCCGGTGCCCGTCAGGCCGATCGTGTTGATCACCCGCGACCGCATCATCCGAGCCCGGGCCTTCGGATCCCGCTCGGTCCGCAGGTGGCGCGACCAGTGGCGCGTCATGCCGAGCTGGCTGATGGTGAACGACACGAACACGCCGACCACGTAGAGCTGGATCAGCGCCGTCACGCTCGCGTTGAAGACGAGCACGAGCACGATCGCCGCCGAGGCGAGGGCGAGGATGCCGTTGGAATAGGCGAGCCTGTCACCGCGGGTGTGGAGCGCCTTGGGCAGGTACCCGTCCCTGGCCAGGATCGAGCCGAGGACGGGGAAGCCGTTGAAGGCCGTGTTGGCGGCCAGGAACAGGATGACCATCGTCACGGCGATCACGAAGTAGAAGCCGACGGGGAACTGGTCGAAGAAGACGGTCCGGGCGAGCTGGCCCATGACTGTCTCGTGGGCCGCGGCACTCCCCTCCGTCACGAAGTGGGAGCCGCCGGCCTCGTCGACCAGCTTCAGCCCCGTGAGGTTCGCCAGCGCGATGATGCCCGCGAGCATCGAGATGGCGATCACGCCGAGCAGGCCAAGGGTGGTCGCGGCATTGCGGCTCTTCGGTTCCTTGAACGCCGGAACGCCGTTCGAGATCGCCTCCACGCCGGTGAGCGCCGCCGACCCCGAGGAGAAGGCGCGTGCGATCAGCACGACCGCCGCCATCCCCGCAAAGGTCTCGTAGCCGGGGGCCGGAGCGACTTCCAGCGACGCCGACGGCGCCTGCAGCGGCTCCCCCATCACGAAGATCCTGACCAGTCCCCAGGCCGTCATCCCGAGCACCGCCAGCATGAAGCCGTAGGTAGGGATCGCGAAGAGCTTGCCCGACTCACGAACGCCCCGCAGGTTCATCGCCATCAGCAGGGCGATCACGATCGCCGCGGCGATCCCTTCGTGACCCGTGAGGAAGGGGAACGCCGCCTTGGCGTTCTGCACGCCCGACGACACCGAGACGGCGACGGTCAGCACGTAGTCGACGAGCAGCGCGCTGGCCACCGTCAGGCCGGCAGTGGGCCCGAGGTTCACCGTCGCGACCTCGTAGTCGCCGCCGCCGGACGGGTAGGCGTGCACAGTCTGCCGGTACGACATGACGACGATCAGCATGACGAGGGCGACGGCGAGCGCGATCTGCCACGAGAACATGAACGCCGCCATGCCCGCGAGCGACAGGGTGATCAGGATCTCGTCGGGGGCGTACGCGACGGAGCTCAGCGCGTCAGACGCGAACACCGGCAACGCGATCCGTTTCGGAAGCAGCGTTTCCCCGAGTTGTGCGCTTGCCAGCTTGCGGCCGACGAGGAGCCGCTTGAGCAGGTCGGAGAGATTCACGTCTGAGCACTCTATGCCAGCCACCCATACATCCCCACCATCGATCGGCCTTGTCGCCACGAGAGCCGGGTCGCCCGTGAGGTGCGTGACCGGCGGGCCGTCCCCTCATCTGGTGTAGCGTCGACTCCGACACCACCACCGGCTACACGAAGTGGAGGAAGCGGCGGTGCATATCGTGATCATGGGCTGTGGACGAGTGGGCGCTTCGCTGGCCCGCAGCCTGGAGCGGCGGGACCACTCGGTCGCCGTGATCGACATAGTCCAGGACGCCTTCCGCCGCCTTGGCCCTGACTTCCTCGGCAAGACAGTCAAGGGTGTCGGCTTCGACAGGCTGGTGCTGCAACGCGCCGGGATCGAGCGGGCCGACGGTTTCGCAGCAGTCTCCAGCGGCGACAACTCGAACATCCTCGCCGCGCGCGTCGTCCGCGAGACCTTCGGCGTCCACAATGTCGTGGCACGCATCTACGACCAGGGTCGTGCCGAGGTTTACGAACGCCTCGGCATCCCGTCGGTGGCGACAGTGCGGTGGGCAGCTGACCAGATCATGCGGCGGCTGCTGCCCTCGGGCTCCGAACCGCAGTGGCGCGACCCGTCGGGCACCGTGCAGCTGATCGAGGTCTACGTCCACTCCGGTTGGGTGGGCAGGACGGTGTCGGCCATGGAGACCGCCGCGCGCTGCAGGATCCCGTTCCTGACCCGCTTCGGCGGCAGCGTGATCCCGACGCCCACCACCGTCTTCCAGGACGGCGACCTCGTCTACGCGGCAGTCACCAACGACACCGTCGCGGACGTCGAGGACGTCTTCGGCCAGGCTCCTGGCGAGCACTGAAAGGTGATCTCATGCGCGTCGTGATAGCAGGTGCCGGCAACGTCGGCAGGTCCATCGCCCGGGAGCTCATCGGCAACGGGCACCAGATCCTCCTGATCGACAAGGAGCCGACGGCCATCAAGCCGGAGAGCGTCCCCGAGGCCGAGTGGCTGTTGGCAGACGCGTGCGAGCTGTCCTCGCTGGAGGAGGCGAAGCTCGAT
>JAEWIK010000373.1 GCA_023387135.1 Actinomycetes bacterium
GTCGCGGAGCGCGCCGTCACGGCGACGGTCCCGGCAGGGTTCGAGGAGGTCGGCGACGGGGTCTTCGCCGCGACGCTGGCCGGCACGCGCTACGCCCTGCTGGCGCGGGACGCCAGGGTGCACGGCACTTCGGTGGACGTCGAGGCGGGCGGTTCGCTGGTGTTCTGGCCCGTCCCCGAGGGGCACGAGCCCGCGGAGCTGGCCGGGCCGGCGTCCCATGTCGTGACGGGCTCGCGGCTCGCCTACCGGGTGGCGGAGAAGTCCGTCACGACCGACCTCACCTACCTCGCAGACGGTGACACGGCGATCGCCAGGTTGCCGCACCAGCTCGGTGCCCCGGGGACGGAGCCGCCGCCCGGGTGCGATCTGGGCAGTTACCCGTCCATCTACGGCACCATGACGCTCTGCGAGGGTTCGACGTTGAGCTGGACGACGCCGCGGCGCACCGCCAGCGCGACCCTCGACCTCAGCCGGCTGGACGACGACCAGCGCCGCCGGCTCGGTGAGCAGCTCGCCGCGGACGCCGCCAGGCTGCCCGACTTCCCAGCGGACACCTACTTCGGGGGCAAGGCGCTGCAGCGGACCGCCATGCTGCTGATGGTCGCCGACCAGGTGGGCGCCACCGAGCAGTCGCGGACGCTGGCCGAGGCGCTCGACGCGCAGCTGTCCCGCTGGTTCGACCCGCGCGGCTGCGAGCAGCGGCAGGCCACCTGTTTCGTCTACGACCCGGACGCGAAGGGCATGGTGGGGCTGACCCCGTCCTTCGGCAGCGACGAGTTCAACGACCACCACTTCCACTACGGCTACTTCCTCTACGCCGCCGCGGTGATGGCGGCCCACGACCCGGGCGTCGTCGACCGCTATGCACCGGTGGTCGACCTGCTCGCCGCCGACCTCGCGAGCGCGGGGTCGAAGGCCTTCCCCGACAGGCGCACCTTCGACGCCTACGCCTCGCACTCGTGGGCCTCCGGCACCTCGCCGTTCGCCGACGGCAACAACCAGGAGTCGGTCTCGGAGGCCGTGAACGCCTGGGCGGGTCTCGACCTGTGGGCGAAGGCCACCGGCGACGAGTCCCTGGAAGCCGAGGCGGGCTGGATGCTGTCGCTCGAGGCCGATTCGGCGGTGACGTACTGGACGAATCCTGACCTTGGGCAGTTCGACGGCTACGGGGCCGGCATCGTGTCCCTGAACTGGGGCGGCAAGCGCGACTACGCCACCTGGTTCTCCGACGCCCCGGCCGCCAAGCTGGCGATCCTGCTGCTGCCGATGAGCCCGTCGTCGGGCTACCTGGCGGGGGATCCGGACAGGATCCGCGCGAACGTCGCGGCGGCGACCGGCGGGAAGTTCGCGCAGAAGTTCGGCGACTACCTCCTCATGTACGCGGCGCTGGCCGGCCCGCAGGACCGCGCGAAGGCGCTGGACCAGGTCGCGTCGCTGCCTGACGACGTCCTCGATGACGGGCTGAGTCGCACCTACCTGCTGGCCTGGTTGCTCGCCCCGCCCGCCTGAAGGTGTGGGAGCGTGTGAGTTTTAGTGCCCGTTTCGATGTCTTGCAGTGTTGATTTTGCTTGACATGTGTCCGAGTGCGTGGTTTTATTTCGGCAATACCTCGGGCGGGGTGCTGCTTCGGCAGTGCTCCGCTTGGCAACGACGTCAGAGTAGGTGAGTCAAATGACTACGGAAGTCATGACGCAGAAGGGCTCCGCCCGCGTGGCGATCCAGAAATTCGGCACCTTCGTGTCCGGCATGATCATGCCCAACCTCCCCGCGCTCATCGCATGGGGCATCTTCACAATGTTCTTCATCGGCCCGGGCTTCACACCCAACGCGGATCTCGCCACCATCGTGGGTCCGTTCATCCACTACCTGCTCCCGATCCTGATCGCCTACACGGGCGGCCACATGGTCTACGGCGTGCGTGGTGCGGTCGTGGCGGCCATCGGCACCTTCGGCGCGATAGCGGGTTCCGACCTGCTCATCGCGCAGTTCAACGAGACCCAGCCGGCAGACAACCAGCTCGGCCAGATCCACATGTTCATCGGCGCGATGATCATGGCCCCGCTCGCCGCGTACACCATGAAGTGGCTCGACAAGCTGTGGGACGACAAGATCAAGCCCGGCCTGGAGATGCTGGTCAACATGTTCTCCGCCGGCATCTGGGGCTTCGTCATGGCGATGGTCGGGTTCTACCCGCTCGCCTGGCTGGTCAACCTGATCATGAACGCGCTCAGCGCGGCGGTGCACTTCCTGGTCGACAGCCACCTGCTGCCGCTCGCCAGCATCATCATCGAGCCGGCCAAGGTGTTCTTCCTCAACAACGCCATCAACCACGGCGTGCTGACCCCGCTGGGCACCCAGGAAGCCGCCGGTCCCGCCGGACGGTCCATCCTGTTCCTGCTCGAGGCCAACCCCGGCCCCGGCATCGGCCTGCTGCTCGCCTTCACCGTCTTCGGTGTGGGTGCGGCGAGGGCTTCGGCCCCCGGCGCCGCCTTCATCCAGTTCATCGGCGGCATCCACGAGGTGTACTTCCCGTACGCGCTCATGAAGCCCACCCTGATCCTCGCCCTCATCGGCGGCGGCATGACCGGCGTCACCACCAACATGCTGCTGGGCGGTGCGTTGCGGGCACCCGCGGCGCCGGGAAGCATCATCGCGGTGATCGCCCAGACGGCGCCGGGCGCGTACGTCGCGGTGCTCTCCTCGGTCGTCCTGTCGGCGGCGGTGACGTTCCTCATCGCGGCGGTCATCCTGCGGGCCTCCCGCAAGCGTGACCTCGCCGCCGAGGCCGCCAACGACGAGAGGTTCGGCGCGGCGATCAGCCAGACCGAGGCGAACAAGGGCAAGGCCTCCAGCGCGCTGGCAGGGCTGCGGACGTCGACTGACGTCACTCCCGTCGGCGAGATCACGAGCATCGTCTTCGCGTGCGACGCGGGGATGGGTTCGTCGGCCATGGGCGCCTCGGTGCTGCGCAAGAAGATCAAGGACGCGGGCTTCGAGAACGTCACGGTCGTCAACAAGGCGATCGCCAGTCTCGACGACAGCTACCAGGTCGTGGTGTCCCACAAGGACCTCATCGACAGGGCGAGCCAGAAGACCCCGTCCGCCGTCCACGTGGCGGTCGACAACTTCATCGGCAGCCCCAAGTACGACGAGGTCGTCGAGATGGTCAAGCAGGCGAACGGCGCCCGCGCGACCAACTGACGCCTCGGCAGGAGCAGACTCGAACCGATCACTGAACGAAGGGAGACACAGGTGTCCAGCGACTCCATCCTTGCCCCAGCATCGGTCCGGCTCGGGCTGCCCGCCGTCAGCAAGGACGAAGCGATTCGCCTCTGTGGCGAGGTGCTCGTCGAAGCCGGGGCCGCCACGCCGGAGTACGTCGAGGGGATGCTCGCCCGCGAGCTCCAGGTCTCGACGTACATCGGAGAAGGCGTGGCGATCCCGCACGGAGTGAACGAGTCGCGGGTGTACATCAAGGCACCCGCGCTCGGCTTCCTCCAGTTCCCCGAGGGAATCGACTGGGACGGCCAGCGCGTCCAGGTGTGCATCCCGATCGCTTCGGCGGCGGACGACCACCTGGGCATCCTCTCGAGTCTCGCCGAGGTGCTGATGGAGCCCGAGGCCGCCGAGCGGCTGCGGACGACGACCTCGGTGGAGGAAGTGCTCGAACTGTTGCGTCCCGCTGAGGAGAAGTGAATGAAGGTCCTGCGATTCCACGCCCCGGGCGATGTGCGCCTGGAAGAGGCACCCATCCCTCAGATCACCGACGACGAGGTGCTGCTGCGGGTGCGCAACTGCTCCACCTGCGGCACCGACGTCAAGATCTTCCACAACGGCCACCAGAACCTCACCCCGCCCCGCGTCATGGGGCACGAGGTGGCGGGCGAGGTCGCCGAGGTGGGGGCCAACGTGAAGGGCTGGGCGGTGGGAGACCGCGCCCAGGTGATAGCCGCCGTCCCGTGCGGTGAGTGCCACGAGTGCCGCAAGGGGTGGATGGCGGTCTGCGAGAACCAGACCTCCATCGGCTACCAGTACGACGGCGGCTTCGCGGAGTACATGGTGGTCCCCGAGCAGGTGCTGAAGGTGGACGGGCTCAATCGGATCCCCGACGGCATCGGCTACGACGAGGCCTCGGTGGCGGAGCCCTTCGCGTGCGCCATCAACGCCCAGGAACTGCTCGGCATCGAGGAGGGCGACACCGTCGTCATCTTCGGCGCCGGCCCGATCGGGTGCATCCACACCCGGATCGCGCGCGGCGTCCACAAGGCGGGGCGCGTGTTCCTCGTGGACGTGAACGCCGGGCGGCTCGCGATGTCGGCCGACGCCGTCCACCCTGACGTGGCGATCGACGCCTCGACGACCGACGTCGTGGCGGAGGTGATGAGGCTGACCGAGGGACGCGGGGCCGATGTCGTGATCACCGCGACGGCTGCCAACGTCACGCAGGAGCAGGCCATCGCGATGGCGGCGAGGAACGGCAGGATCTCCTTCTTCGGGGGACTCCCGAAGACGAATCCCACCATCACCTGCGACTCGAACCTCGTGCACTACCGCCAGTTGCACATTCACGGCGCCAACGGCTCGGCTCCCGAGCACAACAAGCGCGCCCTGCAGTACATAGCCTCAGGACTGGTGCCGGTGAAGGATCTGATCACCGTCCACCTGCCGCTCGAGCGGGCCCTGCAGGCGTTCGACATCGTGGCCGCCGGCGAGGCGATCAAGGTGACTGTCGAACCCTGAGAGCGCCGAGGCTCACGGGAGGCCGCAGGGCGCCCCGCCATTGAGGAGGTGGCAGGGCGCCCTGTCGGCCGTCCTCGCCGTCTCAGCCCTTGCCCGTCCTGCGGTAGCTGCGCGGGCTCTCCTCGTGCAGCGCGGAGAACCTGCGCGAGAAGTAGGCGATGTCGTCGTACCCGACGTCCCTCGCGACGGCCGAGATCGGCTTGTCGGTGGTGTCGAGCAGGACGCGCGCGCGTTGCATCCGCAGCAGGGTGCGGTACTGCATGGGCGCGTAGCCGGTCCGCCGTTTGAAGACCGCGGTCAGGTGGGAGGCGGAGAGGTTCAGCTCACCGGCGAGGTCGGCCATCGTCAGCGGCTCCGCGAGGTCCTCCGCGAGCCGTTGCTTGATCCTTTCGACGGGGTCGTCCTGCAGGTTGCGGGATCCGGCGATCGTCGTGAGCAGGTGCCACGCCGCGCCGGAGGCCGCCGCCAGGCTGGGCAGGGTCTCGTCCCGGTCGAGGTGGTCGATCACCTCGCCGATCAGCGACACGCAGGCCGCCAGGGCCGGGACCTGGAGGACGGGACGCTGCGCCGTCGTCCCGCACGCCGCGAGGAGTTGGGGGAGCAGCGCGCCTTCGAGGTGGACCCACCAGATGGTCCAGGGGTCGGCGGCGTCGGCGCCGTAGGCGTGGGCCGCGCGGCGGGGGATGATGAGCGCCTGCCTGGTGTCGACGACGTGCCGGGTG
>JAEWIK010000395.1 GCA_023387135.1 Actinomycetes bacterium
CGAGGGCGGCACCCACGAAGAGGGCTTCCGCGCGGCGCTCACCAACACGGTGAACAAGTGGGGCGAGACCTGGGGCATGATCAAGAAGCGCGAGGATCGCGTCTCCGGTGACGACATCCGCGAGGGCCTCACGGCGATCGTCTCGGTGAAGCTCGCCGAACCCCAGTTCGAGGGCCAGACCAAGACCAAGCTCGGCAACACCGAGGCCCGCTCGTTCGTCCAGCGCATCGTCAACGACCTGCTGGGCGACTGGTTCGAGAAGAACCCGAGCGAGGGCAGGGACATCGTCCGCAAGTCGCAGGCCGCCGCGACCGCCCGCATCGCCGCCCGCAAGGCGCGCGACCTGGCTCGTTCGCGCAAGGGCCTGCTGAACGGCGCCGGCGAGTACGGCAAGCTGGCCGACTGCTCGTCCACCGAGCCCTCCGAGTGCGAGGTGTTCATCGTCGAGGGCGACTCGGCGGGTGGTTCGGCCAAGGGCGGCAGGGATCCGCGCACCCAGGCGATCCTCCCGATCCGCGGCAAGATCCTGAACGTCGAGAAGGCGCGGCTGGACAAGATCCTCCAGAACAAGGAGGTGTCGGCGATCTTCAACGTGATGGGCACCGGCGTCCAGGACGATTTCGACATCGACAAGCTGCGCTACCACAAGATCGTGCTCATGGCCGATGCCGACGTCGACGGCGCGCACATCCGCACGCTGCTGCTGACGCTGCTGTTCAGGTTCATGAAGCCGCTGATCCACGGCGGGTACGTCTACCTCGCCCAGCCGCCGCTGTTCAGGTTGCGGTGGACGAACGCGCCGCACGAGCTCGCCTACAACGACGCCGAGCGCGATTCGTTGCGCGACAAGGGGTTCCAGGCAGGCAAGAAGCTGCCGAAGGAGAACCCGATCCAGCGCTACAAGGGTCTGGGTGAGATGAACGCCGAGGACCTGTGGGACACCACGATGGACCCTGACAAGCGCACGCTGCTGCAGGTCACCATCGAGGACGCGGCGGCCGCCGACGAGATGTTCTCGGTCCTGATGGGGGAGGACGTCGAGCAGCGCCGCACCTTCATCCAGCGCAACGCGAAGGACGTCCGGTTCCTTGATGTCTAGCAGCGTCCCGGCCCGCAACGGTGGGCAGCAGGCATTCGTGAGTGGTCGTGATGTGATGAGGAGCTTGAGAGATGAGTGACACTCCGATCGACGGGCCGGAGAACGGCGACGTCGAGGTGGTCGAGGACAACACCGAGCTCGCCCCCACCGTCGGCAGGACGGAGGAGATCGACCTGCAGGTCGAGATCCAGCGGTCCTACCTCGACTATGCGATGAGCGTGATCGTCGGTCGCGCGTTGCCGGACGTGAGGGACGGCCTCAAGCCCGTCCACCGTCGTGTCATCTACGCGATGTACGACCGCGGCTACCGTCCCGATCGCGGCTGGAACAAGTGCTCGCGCATCGTCGGCGACGTGATGGGCCTGTACCACCCGCACGGCGACTCGGCGATCTACGACACCCTCGTCAGGCTCGCCCAGCAGTGGGTGATGCGGGCGCCACTGGTCGCCGGCCAGGGCAACTTCGGTTCGCCGGGCAACGACCCGGCCGCCGCCATGCGGTACACCGAGTGCCGGATGGCGCCGCTCGCCATGGAGATGGTGCGCGACATCGGCGAGGACACCGTCGACTTCAAGCCGAACTACGACAACAAGGAACTGGAGCCGACCGTCCTGCCGGCGAGGTTCCCGAACCTGCTGGTCAACGGCTCGACGGGCATCGCCGTCGGCATGGCGACGAACATCCCGACGCACAACCTGCGCGAGGTCGCCGACGCCGTCCAGTGGTACCTCGAGCACCCCCTGGCCACGAAGGACGAGCTGCTCGAAGCCGCCATGGAGCGGATCAAGGGCCCCGACTTCCCCAACGGCGCGCTGATCGTCGGCCGCAAGGGCATCGAGGACGCGTACCGCACGGGCCGCGGCTCGGTCATCATGCGGGCGGTCATCAACATCGAGGAGGACAAGGCCGGGCGCACCAACCTGGTGGTCACCGAGCTTCCCTACATGTGCAACCCCGACAACCTCGCGATGAAGATCGCCGAGCTGGTGAAGTCGGGCAAGCTCACGGGCATCGCCGACATCCGCGACGACTCGTCGGGCCGTACCGGCCAGCGGCTGGTCATCGTGCTGAAGCGTGACGCGCAGCCGCGCGTGGTGATGAACAACCTGTACAAGCACACGCAGCTGCAGGACACCTTCGGCTGCAACATGCTGGCCCTGGTGGACGACGTCCCGCGGACGCTGCGGCTCGACCAGTTCATCAGCCACTGGGTGAAGCACCAGCTGCAGGTCATCGAGCGGCGGACGAAGTACCGCCTCGACCAGGCGGAGAAGCGCGCCCACCTCGACCGCGGCCTCGTGAAGGCGCTGGACAGGCTGGACGACGTGCTGGCGCTCATCAGGGCGTCGAGGACCGCCGAGGCGGCGCTGCAGGGCCTGAAGGACCTGCTCGCCATCGACGACGACCAGGCGCGCTACATCCTCGACACCCAGCTTCGCCGGCTGGCGGCGATGGAGATCCAGACGATCATCGACCGGCTGGCCGAGATCGAGGCGCTCATCACCGACCTGAAGGACATCCTCGCCAAGCCGGAGCGGCAGCGGTCGATCATCGCCTCCGAGCTGGCCGAGATCGTCGAGAAGTACGGCGACGAGCGCAGGACCCGCATCATCGCGGCGGACGGCGACATGTCGGACGAGGACTTCATCCCCGACGACGACATGATCGTCACGATCACGCACGGCGGCTACGCCAAGCGCACGGCCTCGACCCTCTACCGGACGCAGAAGCGCGGCGGCAAGGGCGTCAGGGGCGCCTCGCTGCGGGCCGATGACGAGGTCGAGCACCTGTTCGCCACGACGAACCACCACTGGATCCTGTTCTTCACCAACATGGGCAGGGTCTACCGGGCGAAGGTGTGGCAGCTTCCCGAGGCCGGGCGCGACGCCCGCGGCGGCCACGTCGCAGGCCTGCTCTCGTTCCTGCCTGACGAGCGGATCGCCCAGGTGATGACGCTCCGCAGCTACCAGGACGAGCCGTACCTGCTGTTGGCGACGAAGAACGGCCTGGTGAAGAAGACCGAGCTGGGTTCGTACGACTCGCCGCGCCAGGCGGGAGTCATCGCGATCAACTTCCGTGAGGCGGACGACGAGCTGATCGGCGCCGCGCTCTGCAGCGCGGCCGACGACGTGCTGCTGGTGTCCCGCAAGGGCCAGGCGATCAGGTTCGCGGCCGACGACGAGCAGTTGCGTCCGATGGGACGGGCGACGTCGGGTGTCACAGGCATGAAGTTCAGGAAGGGCGACGCGCTGCTGAGCATGTCGATCATCGGCGCCGACATGCCGGAGGACGACAGGTTCGTGTTCACCGTCACCGACGGCGGTTTCGCCAAGCGGACGGCGGTCTCCGAGTACCGGCAGCAGGGCCGCGGCGGCCTCGGCATCAAGGCCATGAAGCTGAACGAGGACCGCGGGTCGCTCGTCGGCGGGCTGGTGGTGTCCGAGTACGACCGGGTCATCGCGATCAAGAGCAGCGGCCAGATCATCAGGTCCGCCGTCTCGGAGGTGCCGAGCAAGGGCCGCGACACCATGGGCGTGAAGTTCGTGGGTGTCGCCGAGGACGACGCGGTGGCGGTGATCGCGCTCAACCCGGAGACGAACGGGGACGAGGCGGCGAACGGGACCCCCGACGTGCCCGGCGTGGCAAATGAGGCCTTCGATGGCCCGGCCGTGACATCAACAGGTACCGTTGAGCCTACGGACGCTGGGCCGGAGACGTCTGTCCCGGTTGAGGAGGAAGACGGTGACTGACAAGCCAACCATCACGAGCACCCCACCGGAGGTCGACGAAACCCGTCCCTGGCGGGTGGAGGGTGGCCCCGGCGGTGCGGATGAGCGAGGCCTCGACGACACCGTCGTGCGGCTCGACCCGATCCCGGCCAACGGTGCTCCCGCACCCGTGACGCCGCGACCGGTGTTCGCTCCCGGGCCCGACTACCAGGCCGACGACCAGTCGCGTCCGTCGATCATCGTGAAGCCGGTGCCGGAGCCGAAGGGCAAGAAGGCGATCCGGCGCACGCGGAAGGCGAGGCTGCGGATCGCGCGGCTCGACCCGTGGTCGGTGATGAAGACGACGTTCCTGTTCTCGATCGCCTTCGGGATCATGTTCTGGGTCGCCACCTACCTGCTGTGGTCGATCGTGGAGTCCTCGGGCCTCTTCAACGCGGTGAACGAGCTGGTGATCGACCTGATCGCCAACCCGAATGACACCACGCCGTGGCGGATCGAGGACTACATCAGCACCAACCGCGTGCTGGGCATCTCCGCGCTGATCGCCGTCATCAACGTCGTGATCATCACGGCGCTGGGCACGATCTTCGCTTTCCTGTACAACCTCTCGGCGAACGTGCTCGGCGGCCTGGAAGTCACCCTCGCCGAGGACTGACGGCCGCAGCAGCGCACGACCCGGCGGGTCCCGGAAGGCTTTCCGCACCGCGCCCGCCGGTCACCGTCGCAACCGGTGATTTGAGGTAGTACGGCCAGCGGCTGTAACGTTCTCCTTCGGTGCACAGCACCAGCGGGCCTATAGCTCAGTCGGTTAGAGCGCCGCCCTGATAAGGCGGAGGTCAGTGGTTCAAGTCCACTTAGGCCCACCCTCACTCTTCCCACTTCCTGCTGCGCGACCTCTCGCTGGTGGCGAGTGTCCTACGGAGCGGTAGGTTGGCGGCACGCAGCCTGTGACGCCGGAGGACATCATGCAACCGACCCTGCTCTCGCTCTTCGATGACGCTGCCAGCCGGCATGGGGATCGCGTCGCCACACGCATCGGCGGCGACGCCGGCTGGGTGACGATGACCTACTCCGAACTCGACGCGCGCGCCCGCGGGTTGGCGGCGCTGCTGGTCGACCTCGGGGTGCAGCCGGGCGACAGGGTGGCCATCTTCTCCACGAACCGTCCCGAATGGACGATCGGCGACCTGGCGTGCCTCAACGCCGCCGCGATCTCGGTGCCCGTGTACGCGACGAGCGTCGCGCCGCAGGTGAAGCACGTCCTCGCGGACTCGGGAAGCTCGATCGTCCTGGTGGCGGGGGAGCGTGAGCTGGGCATCGTCCAGGAGGTGTGGGACGACCTGCCGGAACTCCGGGCGGCGCTGGTCTTCGACGACGTCGACAGCGCCGACGAGCGCGTCGGCAGGATCGGCGACGGCTCGGACGAGGGCAGGACCGAGCTCGAGCGCAGGCGGGCCGCCACGAGCGCGGACGACGTGGTGTCGCTCGTCTACACCTCCGGCACGACGGGCGACCCGAAGGGCGCCATGCTCACCGGGCGCGGGTTCGTCCACCAGGTGCAGGTGCTGGGCGAGTTCTTCGACATCACCCCCGACGACCACTCGCTGTGCTTCCTGCCGCTCAGCCACGCCCTCGAACGCGCGTGGACGTACGTTGTGCTGGCGAACGGCTGCATGAACACCTACGTGCCCGACCCGCGCGCGGTGGCGAAAGCCCTCGTCGACGCGCGGCCGACCCTCCTGGTGAGCGTGCCGCGGCTGTACGAGAAGGTGTACGCCGGCGCGCACGAGAAGGTGGCGGGCTCGAAGGCCAAGCAGCGCATCTTCGCGTGGGCGCTCATGGTCGGCGCTCGCAACCAGCGCGCGTACCGCAAGGGGCGGCGTCCTTCGGCGTTCTGGGCGGCCCAGTTGCGGCTGGCCGACAAGCTGGTCCTCGGCGCGGTGCGGGACGCGCTCGGCGGCCCGAAGACGGTCATGGCGTGCGGCGGCGCCCCGCTGCGCCGCGAGATCGAGGAGTTCCTGTCGTCCTGCGGCCTGCTGGTGGCCCAGGGGTACGGCCTCACCGAGACCTCTCCGCTGGTGAGCTTCCCGTCGCCCGACGCCTTCAAGTTCGGCACGGTCGGCAAGGTCATGCCGGGCGGCGAGGTGAAGATCGCCGAGGGCGGCGAGATCTGTTACCGCGGCCCGAACCTCATGCTGGGTTACTGGAACCGTCCCGACGCCACCGAGCAGGTCATCAGGGACGGCTGGCTGCACACCGGCGACGTCGGCTATCTCGACACCGACGGCTACCTGGTGATCACCGACCGCATCAAGGACCTCATCATCACCAGCACCGGCAAGAACATCGCGCCGGCGCCGATCGAGGGCATGGTGGCCGCCGATCCGCTGGTCGAGTACGCGGTGCTGCTGGGCGACAACCGTCCCTACCTGACGCTGCTGGTGTCGCCGTCCCTGCCCGACCTGGAGGCCCTCGGACGGCAGTTGCACCTGAGTTGGGAGCGGAACGAGGACCTCGTCGGCAACCCGCAGATCATCGAGGAGGTCAAGCGCAGGGTGCAGGGGCTCACCGGCGCGCTGGCCAACCACGAGCGCATCAAGGACCTGCGCGTGCTGC
This sequence comes from Actinomycetes bacterium, assembly GCA_023387135.1. Taxonomy (GTDB): domain Bacteria; phylum Actinomycetota; class Actinomycetes; order Propionibacteriales; family Propionibacteriaceae; genus Propionicimonas. The sequence continues at coordinate 6,445 of JAEWIK010000395.1, forward strand.
TGGAGGGGTTCACCCAGGAGAACGGCCTACTCACCCCCACGTTGAAGGTGAAGCGCGCGGAGGTCGAGAAGCGCTTCGGCCACCTCGTGGAGGAGATGTACTCGACGATCCGCTCGTCCCTGCCGTCCCACGGCTCCGACAAGGCGACGCAGGACGCAGGGTCGTCCGCCGGCGCCCGGTCTGACGCCGGACGCCCCGACGGCAAGTAGCTCCCGACCCTCAGCTCTCGGGGTCGGGGACGGCGAACGGCAGCCTGTCGATCTCGGCGAGCTGCTTCTCGACGCGCGGACGGGAGCGGTCGGCGGCGCGCTGCTCGCGCAGCCGGCGCTCGAACAGCACCGCCATGAGGAACGCTTCGGGGTGCGTCTGCGGCGGCGGTGAGGGAGCGACGTACTGCTCGACCTGGGCCGCCAGGCGCAGCCCGAGGCGCTGCCTGACCGGCGGCGGGAACTGCTGGGCGCGGGCGAGGAACTGGCGGGCCCGCAGGGCGAGGGTGTCGGGCAGTGGACGGATGTCTGTCAGCTGCGCCCAGCCTCCGAGGGCCTGCGGCATGAACAGCGGCGCCGACACCACCGGCGCCGCGCGCAGCCGGGCGACGTACGTCCCGGCGAGGAAGTCGCCGACGCGCTTGCCGCGGTCGTTGAGCATGGAGACGACGAACGCGAGCCCGCCGAACAGCATCCACAGTTCGAAGAACCCGACGAGGGCGCGCACCGACGTGTGCCGCAGCCGCACCGGCCCGCCGTCGTCGGTGATCACCTGGAGGCCGAAGGCGAGCTTGCCGAGCGACCGTCCCCTCGTGGCCGTCTCGACGATCATGGGCGTCCCGATGAAGACGAGCACGATGACGGCGATGATCGTGGCCATCGCCGAGGCGAAGTCGAACCGCTCGGCACCCAGCCAGGCGAGGAACCAGCCGAGCGCCACCAGCAGCACCGCCGTCAGCAGCGCGTCGATCAGCCAGGCGCCCGCGCGGGCTATGACGGAGGCGGCAGGGACCTGCAGCGACACCCCCTCGCCGGTGAGGATCTCGTCGCTGGACACGGATCGAGCCTACGGGTTCAGTAGGGTGCAGGTCATGGACATCGACGTGTTCGCTGCGACGCACCGGTCGCAGTGGGCGCGTCTCGCCGAGCTCTCGGCGCGGCGGCGGCTGAGCGGCCGCGAGGCCGACGAGCTGGTGACCCTCTATCGCAGGGGCGCCACCCAGCTGTCGGTGCTCCGGTCGACGGCTCCGGACCCGGCCCTGGTGTCGCAGCTCTCGGTGACGCTGGTGAAGGCCCGTGCGCGGATCGCCAGCCCGCACGACGTCACGTGGCGGCAGGCCCTCCGCCTGCTGACCAGGACCATTCCTGCCGCGCTCTACCGGGTCAGGTGGTGGTCGGTCGCGGTCAGCGTCGCGTGCCTGGCGATCGCGGTCGTCGCGGGCGTCTGGACGGGGACGCACCCCGATGTGCTCGACGCGATCATCCCGCCGCGCATGCAGGAGCACTACGCCGAGGAGGCGTTCGCGGCGTACTACTCGGAGTTCCCGAACGCGTCGTTCGCCGCCCAGGTGTGGACCAACAACGCGTTCATCGCGGCGCTCTGCATAGCGACCGGCATCACCGGCATCTTCCCTGCTCAGGTGCTGTTCGAGAACTCGTTGAATGTCGGGCTGGTGGGCGCCGTCATGCACCGCCACGACGCGGCGTGGGTCTTCTACTCGCTGATCCTGCCGCACGGCCTGCTCGAACTGTCGTGCGTGTTCGTCGCCGGTGCCGCCGGCATGCGGCTGTTCTGGTCGTGGCTGGTGCCCGGACACCGCACCCGCGGGCGCGCTCTCGCCCACGAAGGCAGGACGACGATCGTCATCGTGCTGGCCCTGGTGATCGGGCTCGGGGTGAGCGGCCTGCTGGAGGGGTTCGTGACGCCGTCCACGCTGAACCCGTGGCTGAAGATCGCTGTCGGGGCGCTGGCGTGTGCGGCGTTCTGGGTGGTCACCTTCGTGGTGGGACGCCGGGCCGTCGAACTGGGCACCGACCCGGGCCTGACGCCCGAGGACGCCGCCGCCGAGGTGGCAGTCGCCGGCTGAGCCGCGAACCCCCTTACAGCCTGCCCGCCGCCTTCAGCGCGAGGTAGGCGTCGCACACGGCGGGAGCGAGCCGATCGGGATCCGCCCTGACGACCTCCACGCCCAACTGCGCGACGCGCGCCGCCAGCGTGGTCGTGGCGAGGTCGAGCCTGGCGCTCGCCGCCGCGTCGTACACCTGGCCGCGGTCGGCGGAGAGCCGCAGCCGGGCGGTCTCGGAAGGGTCTGTGACGTGGGCGATCATCACCCGGTGGTCGTGCGCCAACACCGGCAGGACGGTGCCCATCCCCTCGGCGTAGAGCGCGGGGTCGAGCCCCGTCACGAGGATGACGAGGCTGCGCTGGTTGCACAGCCTGTCGATCTCGGCGGCCAGCAGCGACCAGTCGACCTCGACGAGCGACGGCTCGGCCAGGCTGAGGGCGTTGGCGAAGGACGCGAGCACTCCCACCGATCGTCCCTGACCCGGGAGCCGCGACAGCACGCGGCGGTCGGCGACGAGCAGGCTCATCCTGTCGCCCGAGGCCGCGCCGAGCGCGCCCATGAGCAGGCAGGTCTCGATCCCCGCGTCCAGCCTGGTCTGGTCCGCGATGCGTCCGGCGGACCAGCGCGAGCAGTCGAGCACCAGCAGGATGTGCCGGTCGCGCTCGGGACGCCACGTCCTCACCATGGTCTTCTGGGCGCGGGCCGACGCCCGCCAGTCGACCGACCTGACGTCGTCGCCGATCGCGTACTCCCGCAGCGAGTCGAACTCGGTGCCCTGCCCGCGGACGTGGACCGCCGCCTGGCCGTCGAGCTCACGCAGGCGGGACAGCCTGTAGGGCAGGTGGACGCGGGAGCGGAACTCGGGCAGCACCCGCAGCAGCCCCGGCACGTCCACCGACTGCTGGCGGGCCGCGAGCCCGAGAGGGCCGAACGACCTGATGGTCACCTTGCCGGCGGCGAGGTCGCCGCGGCGGGTCGGCACCAGCCGCGTCACCTGGCGCAGCGATTCGCCGGGCTTCAGCACGAGCCGCGGGCGCTCCCCCGACGGCGACGCGCTCGGCGGCCAGGCGTCCCTCACCTGCAGCCTGCCGGTGCGTGGGCCGGGGTTGGTGAGGGTGAGCCTCGACGTGGCCTGTTGCGTGAGCCTGACGCTGGCGGGCAGGTCGCGCGAGATCAGCACGGTGCGGGGACCGACAGCCAGGGCGAGGTCGACCGCGCACAGCACGGCGACGAGCACCGCCCAGCCGAGGACGACGACCGGCAGCGGCCAGGCGACCACCGGCACGACGCCCACGAGGATGAGCAGGGGGACCCTGCCCGACAGCGTCATGGCAGGCCTCGCCGGCGGCCCGGGAACGACACCGCCCTCACCTGGGCACCGGGAGGGTCGCCAGCACGTTGGTGAGCACGCTCGCGGCGGTGGTGCCGTCCATCTGGGCTTCGGTGCGCACCTGCAGGCGGTGGTTGAGCGTCGCGATGGCGAGCGCCTTGACGTCGTCGGGGGTGACGAAGTCGCGCCCCGCCAGCCACGCCCACGCGCGCGACGTCTTCATCAGCGCCGTCGCACCGCGAGGCGACGCCCCGAGCGAGACCGACGGGGCGGACCGGGTGGCCCGGCAGATGTCGACGATGTAGCCGAGCACCGGCAGGTCGACCCGCACCTGCTCGACCTGGCGCCGCGCGTCGACCAACTCCGCCGCCCCCGTGACGGCCCGCAGCCCGGCGGCCGCCAGGTTGCGGGGGTCGAAACCCTGCGCGTGACGCGCCACCACCTGCACCTCGTCGTCCCGCGGCGGCAGCGGCAGCGGCAGCTTGAGCAGGAACCTGTCGAGCTGTGCCTCGGGCAGCCGGTAGGTGCCCTCGTACTCGACGGGGTTCTGCGTGGCGATCACCATGAACGGGCTCGGCAGCGGGTGCGAGACGCCGTCGACGGTGACCTGGCGTTCCTCCATGGCCTCCAGCAGGGCCGCCTGCGTCTTCGGCGGCGTCCGGTTGATCTCGTCCGCCAGCAGCAGGTTGGTGAAGACCGGGCCGGGACGGAAGTCGAACCGGGCCGCCGACGAGTCGTAGATGAGCGAGCCCGTGACGTCACCGGGCATGAGGTCGGGGGTGAACTGCACGCGCTTGGTGTCGAGCGCGAGGCTGGTCGCCAGCGAGCGGACGAGCAGCGTCTTGGCGACGCCCGGGACGCCCTCCAGCAGCACGTGGCCGTCGCACAGCAGCCCGATGAGCAGGCCCGTCACGGCGTCGGCCTGGCCGACGACAGCCTTGCCGACCTCCGACCTGACCCGGGTCAGCGACTCCTGGGCTGGATTGAGCGGACGGGGGGCGGCGAACTGATCAGTCATGACGGGTGAGCTCTCCTTCGAGGTCGTTCAGTCTGGTGGCGAGGTCGACGAGGTCGGCGTCGGTGGTGGGCGGCGGGCCGTACAGCAGGGGCGCGATGGTCGCGGGGTCGGGCTTGGCGGCCTGCGCGACACGTTCGATGACGAGGGCGGGTGAGGCGGACGGGGGCACGCCGAGCCTGGCGGCGAGTCTGCCGATGCAGGCGGCGCGCAGGGCCGCGGCGGCGTGGCCGCGGGCTCCCGACTGCCGGTAGAGGCGGCCGAGCCCGGCCGACGCCTCGGAGGCGG
>JAEWIK010000405.1 GCA_023387135.1 Actinomycetes bacterium
GACCGCCTGGCGGATGGTGAGGCCGTGCTTCACGGCGTGCTTGGCGATCTTCGCCGCCGCCTCGTACCCGATGATGCGGTTGAGCGGCGTCACGATGGACGGCGACGACTCCGCGAGTTCGAGGCAACGCTCGACATTGGCGGTGATCCCGTCGACACAGCGGGCGGCGAGCACCTTGGAGACGTTCCCGACCAGCGTGATCGACTCGAGCAGGTTGCGGGCCATCACCGGCAGCATCACGAGCAGGTCGAAGTTGCCCTGCGCGCCGGCGAACGCTATCGCCGCGTCGTTGCCGATCACCTGGGCGGCGACCATGACGGTCGCCTCGGGCAGGACGGGGTTGACCTTGCCCGGCATGATCGACGAGCCCGGCTGCAGGTCGGGCAGCGCTATCTCGCCGATGCCGGTCCGCGGGCCCGAGCCCATCCAGCGCAGGTCGTTCGCGATCTTCACCAGCGACACGGCGATCGTCCTGAGGGCTCCCGAGGTCTCGACGAGCGAGTCCTGGGCGGCCTGGGCCTCGAAGTGGTTGGATGCCTCGACGAGCTGCAGCCCCGTGTGTTCCGCTATCAGGTCGATGACCCGCGCGGAGAACCCCGGGGGAGTGTTGATGCCGGTCCCGACCGCCGTGCCGCCCAGCGGCAGCTCGTTGAGCCTGGGAAGCGCCGCCTCGACCCGCGCGATGCCGTAGCGCACCTGGGTCGCGTACCCGCTGAACTCCTGGCCGAGCATGATCGGGGTGGCGTCCATCAGGTGGGTGCGGCCCGATTTCACGACTGTCGCGAATTCCGCGGCCTTGGCTTCCAGCGACGCCGCCAGCGTCTCAAGGCCGGGCAGCAGGTCGTCCCTGATGGCCTGGGCTGCGGCGATGTGGATCGAGGACGGGAACACGTCGTTCGACGACTGCGACGCGTTGACGTGGTCGTTGGGGTGGACGGCGGAGCCCAGCCGGCGGCTCGCCAGCGTCGCCACCACCTCGTTCGTGTTCATGTTCGAGGACGTGCCGGAGCCGGTCTGGAAGACGTCGATCGGGAACTGGTCGTCGTGCTCGCCGGCGATCACCTCGTCGGCGGCCGCGACGATCGCCTGCGCGATCTCCTGGCTGATGACCCCGAGTTCGGCGTTGGCGAGCGCCGCCGCGCGCTTGATCTGCCCCAGCGCCGCGATGTGGTGGGAGGACAGGGTGCGTCCGGAGATCGGGAAGTTCTCCACCGCTCGCTGGGTCTGGGCTGCATACAACGCATCGGCGGGGACCCGCACCTCGCCCATCGTGTCGTGCTCTATGCGGTATTCCATGAGGTCAGCCTAGGCTCTCGGTGTGGGAGTGATAGCTGAGGCCACCGACTCGGTGCTGCTCGCCGTCGCCTCCATCCCGGCGGGCCGGGTGACGAGCTACGGCGCCATCGGACGGCTGGTGGGAGTAGGTCCGCGGGCCGTCGCGCGGGTCCTCGCCACGCGTGGGGACGAGGTCTGCTGGTGGCGGGTGCTGCGCGCCGACGGGACGATCGCCGCCCCCGTCCTGGACCGTGCAACAGCCCTGCTGGTACGAGAAGGAGTGGAGGTCGACGAGGGTCGGGTCGATCTCGCGAGGTACGGCGTCGACCCCGATGCCGGCTGACGCCGGGCCCGCGTCGCGGGGCGGGTTCCTGATTTGGGGACTACGGCCGGATTCGTGTAGTGTCGAGCGCGGTCCGGCCCCTATAGCTCAGTCGGCAGAGCGTCTCCATGGTAAGGAGAAGGTCTGCGGTTCGATTCCGCATGGGGGCTCTGTGTGCGGCAGTGACGGAATAACCGCCCGTCTCCCCGGGTTCGGGGCTGTCGGACACAGCCCGGCGGGATAGCTCAGGCGGTAGAGCAAGCGGCTCATAATCGCTGTGTCGCGGGTTCAAGTCCCGCTCCCGCTACCAGGTTGCCGCCGACGCGTAGGAAGAGAGAGGCCGATGGCCAAGAAGCAAGCCGACATCCGGCCGAAGATCACGCTTGCCTGCACGGTGTGCAAGGAGCGGAACTACATCACCAAGAAGAATCGGCGCAACGACCCCGATCGTCTTGAGCTCAAGAAGTTCTGTCCGAAGTGCCACGCGCACACGGCTCACCGCGAGACCCGCTGACCTTCACAGCCAGGCCGTCCGCCGATCGGCGGGCGGCCTTCGCGCGTCCTGAGGGTCTTTCCGGAACCGTCGCGGTGGCGGGCAATCCGAAGCGGACAACGCTCTTTGCGGCCCCGAAGGAGGGCGGCGCGCGGCGGTCACTGTCACCACCCACCATCCCGAGTCGTCTACCCTAGGCACCATGCCGATCAGCGAAGCGCATGCGGGTCGCAGGTATCCCACGAGCATGCCCTACAAAGTCAGTCGGGCGAAGATCGCCGAATTCGCCACCGCTCTGGGCGATACCAACCCCGCCTACCGCGGCACCTCGCCGGTCGCACCCCCCACTTTCGCCATCGTGCTGGCGGCTGCCGCCTGGCGGACGATGTTCGCCGACCCCGAACTCGACATCGAGTACAGCCGCGCGGTCCACGGCGACCAGAAGTTCACCTGGCAGCGCCTGCTGCGCGCCGGCGACGAGGTGGTCTCCACGTTGACCATCGAGAAGGTGCGTCGCCGTGGCCCGGCGGCCTTCATCACCATCGCCGTCAGGGTGTCGACAACCGAGGGCGAGCCCGTCTGCACGGCGGTCTCCACCCTCGTTCACACGGATGAGGCGGCATGAGCGTCAAGGTGACTTCCATCAGCGCCGAGGTGGGCCAGGTGCTCCCCGGCTTCTCGGTGACGCTGACCAGGGCTGATCTCGTGCGCTACGCCGGGGCCTCCACTGACTTCAACGCCATCCACTGGTCCGACTCCAAGGCCGCCGAGGTGGGGCTTCCGGGCGTCATAGCCCACGGCATGCTGACGATGGGCCTGGCGCTGCGCCTGGTCACCGACTGGGTGGGTGACCCGGGCAGGGTGCACAGCTACGGCGTCAGGTTCGTCCGTCCGATCGTCGTTGACGAGACCCACGGCGCGACAGTCGAGTTCTCCGGCAAGGTGACGAAGGTCTCGGGTCACGTGGCGACGGTGAGCCTCGAAGCCCTCTACGAAGGCGCGAAGGTGCTGGGCTCGGCCACGGCCGAGGTGGACATTGCCTGACGCTCCCAGCCTCGCCGAGCTGACGACCCTCAGGGTCGGCGGGCCGGCGCGCGCCGTGGTCACTGCCGAGACCGAAGCCGACCTCATCGCCGCGGTCGCGGACGCCGATGCCGCGGGCGAGCCCGTCCTGCTCGTGGGCGGAGGGTCGAACCTGCTCGTCGCGGACGAGGGCTTCGACGGCACTGTCATCAGGGTCGCCACCAAGGGCATCGCCACCGAGGACGTCGCCGCCTGTTCGGGCGCCTTCCTCATGGTGGCGGCGGGGGAGAGCTGGGACGACCTGGTCGCCCACTGCGTCTCGCACGGCTTCGTCGGCGTCGAGGCGCTCTCGGGCATTCCCGGCACTGTGGGGGCGACCCCCATCCAGAACGTGGGGGCGTACGGCCAGGAGGTGTCCCAGTCGATCGCCAGGGTGCGCACCTGGGACCGCGAGACCCGCCGGGTGACGACGTTCTCCGCCATCGATTGTCGCTTCGGCTACCGGACGTCGGTCTTCAAGCGCACGCCGGGTCGCTACGTCGTGCTGTCGGTGAGCTTCCAGCTGAGCCTCGGACGGCGCTCGCAGCCCGTCAGGTACGCCGAACTCGCCGCGAGGCTGGGCGTGCAGGCAGGCGAACGCGCGGGGCTGTCCGACGTCCGGCAGGCTGTGCTCGAACTGCGGCGGGGCAAGGGCATGGTGCTCGACCCCGCCGACCACGACACCTGGAGCGCGGGCAGCTTCTTCACCAACCCGATCCTCACCCCCGAGCAGGCGGCGGCCCTGCCGCCCGAGGCTCCCAGGTTCCCGGCGGTCACCCAGGGGTTCGCCATCGGCGGTGCTCGCCCGGTGGACGACGACAGGATCAAGACCAGCGCCGCCTGGCTCATCGAGCACGCCGGTTTCGGGAAGGGTTACGGGACGCCGCCCGCCACGCTGTCGACCAAGCACTCGCTCGCGCTCACCAACCGTGGGGGAGCGACGGCCGTCCAGCTGGTTGCCCTGGCACGCGAGATCCGGGACGGGGTCGAGCGGAAGTACGGCGTCAGCCTCGAACCGGAGCCGGTGCTGGTCGGGACGTCCCTCGGCTGAGGGCCTGTCCATGGCGGGTGAGCGGCCCGCTGCGCGGCGAGGGATCGCCGATAAGCTGGTTCGCGGCCTTGTGAAAGGAAGACTGTGAGCATTCTGGCGAGCGTCCCGCTGGCGCCCCGCGATCCCATCCTCGGGCTGACCGAGCAATTCGTCGCCGACCCCCGGGATGGCAAGGTGAATCTCGGTGTCGGGGTCTACCTGGACGAGCACGGCAAGGTGCCGTTGCTGAAGTGCGTCAGCGCCGTCGAGGCACGGCTCGCCGCGACACCGGCGGCGCGCGGCTACCTGCCGATCGACGGCCTCGCGGCGTACGACAAGGCGGTCAGGGAGCTCACCTTCGGCAAGGGCTCCGCCGTGGTCGAGGCGGGAAGGGTCACCACCGTGCAGGCGCTCGGCGGGACCGGTGGCCTGCGGATCGGCGCCGAGTTCCTCAAGACGACAGGCGCCGGACGCCGCGTCCTGATCTCCGAGCCCTCGTGGGAGAACCACCTCGCCCTGTTCACCAAGGCCGGCTTCGAGGTGGCGGGCTACAGGTACTACAACAGGGAACTGCGCGGCGTCGACGTCGACGGCATGCTGCAGGACCTGCGCGCGGCCGAGCCGGGGACCGTCATCGTCCTGCACGGGTGCTGCCACAACCCGACCGGTTACGACCTGACGCCTGCCCAGTGGGAGCAGGTGGCGCAGGTGGTCGCCGAACGTTCGCTGGTGCCCTTCATCGACCTCGCCTACCAGGGCTTCGCCCAGGGCCTCGAACCCGACGCCGCGGTGCCGCGCCGGTTCGCCGAACTGGGCATCCCCGTCCTCGTCGCGACCTCCTTCAGCAAGAGCTTCAGCCTGTACGGCGAGCGAGTGGGCAGCCTCAGCGTGGTGAGCGGGGACGCCGAGGAGGCGGCCCGCGTCCTCTCCCAACTGAAGGTCGCCGTGAGGACCACCTACTCCAACCCGCCCACCCACGGTGCGGCGGTGGTGGCGGCGATCCTGCCCGACCCCGAGCTGCGGGCGGCCTGGGAGCTCGAACTCGCCGGCATGCGGGAGCGCATCAAGTCGATGCGCAAGGCGCTGCTGGCGGGGCTCGACGCCGCGGGCGTCAAGGACTGGGAGTTCATCACCGAGCAGGTCGGGATGTTCAGCTACACGGGCCTGTCCACGGCCCAGATGCACGAACTGCGCGACAGGTACGGCATCTACGGCACCGACGCGGGCAGGATCTGCGTGGCCGCGCTCAACGACGGGAATGTGGAGGCGGTCGCCCGCGCGGTGGCGTCGGTCGTGTGACCGCGGCCCGGTTCGACTCACCCCGGCAAACCACGTACAATCTCGTTCTTGGTGACTGTCATCAGTTCCGCCATGCCCACAAGGCTGCGGGAGTGTCGCGGATCACCAACCCCAAGGGCAATAGCTCAATTGGCAGAGCAGCGGTCTCCAAAACCGCAGGTTGGGGGTTCAAGTCCCTCTTGCCCTGCTGGTTCGGTGCCCAGGCACCGGACCCGCACGACAGCAGACTGCGACAGCGAAGGATGGCCCTCAGTGGCGGATGAACAGGACAAGGCGCTCGCCGATGTCCCGGCCGACCCGGCCCTGGAACCGGTGGAACTCGAGGACCTTCCGCTGAGCGAGGCCGAGCAGGTGGCGATCGCCGCCGCCGGCGCGCGTCCCGTGCGCAAGGCGACGGGCACTGCCGTCGTCGAGGGCAAGGGACACGCCACGCGCACCCGCTCCGAGGCGACGGCGCGCGAGCACCGCAGGAAGCGCACCACTCCCGCGCAGTTCGTGCGGGAGTCGGTCGAGGAACTGAAGAAGGTAGTCTGGCCCACCCTGAGCCAGTGGCAGCAGTACTTCATCGTTGTGCTGGTGTTCGTCCTGTTCATGATCGCCATCGTGACGGGCTTCGACCTGCTGTTCGGCTGGGCCCTGTTCAAGGTCTTCGGCTGATCCCCGGAAGTGAGAGGCAACGTGACAGAAACCCCCAGCAGCGAGCCCTACGAGCAGTCTGACGACTTCGAGATCGATCTCGGCCAACTGGAATCCAACGCCGACGACGTCGAACTCAATCTCGACTTCGGCGACGACCTCGAGACCCCTGCCGACGACGGCGTCCTGCTGCCCGGGCTGGAAGAGGACGAGGAGCCCGCTCCGCAGGCCGCCGAGGAACTCGACGCCGACGAAGAGGCAGTGCTCGCCGAGCTGCGCGAGACGCTCCGCAGCCAGGTCGGTGACTGGTATGTCATCCACACCTACTCCGGCATGGAGAATCGGGTCAAGCAGAACCTTGACAACCGCGTCAAGACGCTCGGCATGGACGACTACATCTTCGAGGCTGTCGTGCCGACCGAAGAGGTCATCGAGACCCGCAACGGCGCCAAGAAGGCCGTCACCCGCACCGTGCTGCCGGGCTACGTCCTGGTGCGCATGGAACTGACCGACGCCTCCTGGGCTGCCGTGAGGCACACACCGTCGGTGACCGGCTTCGTCGCCCACGCCAACGCGCCGGTGCCGCTCAGCCTCGACGAGGTCGAGAAGATGCTCGCTCCCGCGGCCCTCGCCCGCGCCGCCGCCGCGGCCAGCGGTGCCAAGCCGAAGAGCCGGAAGATCGAGATCGCGGACTTCAACGTCGGCGACTCCGTCATGGTGGTGCAGGGCCCGTTCGCCGGCGTCCATGCGACCATCACCGAGATCAATGCGAACAGCCAGCGCCTCAAGGCGCTGGTGGAGATCCTCGGCCGGGAGACCCCGGTCGACCTCACCTTCGGCCAGATCCAGAAGGTCTAGCGGGAGCTGAACGCATTTCGGCCGGCCACCCAGGTCGGTCGCTGAAGAACCAACACGAAGAAGGACCCATCCATGCCTCCCAAGAAGAAGGTAGCGGCGATCGTCAAGGTCGCCCTCAACGCGGGTGCAGCGACTCCTGCGCCGCCCGTCGGTACCGCTCTCGGTCCGCACGGCGTCAACATCATGGAGTTCGTCAAGCGCTACAACGCCGAGACCGAGGCGATGCGCGGAACGATCATCCCCGTAGAGATCACCATCTACGAGGACCGCACGTTCACGTTCATCACCAAGACTCCGCCGGCCGCGGAACTGATCAAGAAGGCCGCCGGCCTGAAGAGCGGTTCGGCTCGTCCCAACAAGGAGAAGGTGGGCAAGCTCACCGCCGATCAGGTGCGCGAGATCGCCACCACCAAGATGCCGGACCTCAACGCCAATGACATCGACGCCGCGATGCAGATCGTGGCAGGCACCGCCCGTTCCATGGGCGTCACCGTCGAAGGCTGATCCAGCCACACCACCATCGTGGGAGGGTCGCACCCGTACCACGCCTGGCACCCGGCCCACACGAGGGCCGCACCAACGCAAGGAAGACCAGAATGAAGCGAAGCAAGGCTTACAAGGCTGCCGAGGCGAACATCAACGCCGACCAGCTCTACACCCCGGAGGAGGCGGTGGCGCTCGCCAAGAAGGGCGCCTCGGCCAAGTTCGACGAGACGATTGAGGTCGCGCTGCGCCTCGGCGTCGACCCCCGCAAGGCAGATCAGATGGTGCGCGGCACCGTGAACCTCCCCAACGGCACCGGCAAGACGGCAAGGGTCCTCGTCTTCGCCACCGGTGAGAAGGCAGCGGACGCGCTCGCGGCGGGCGCCGACGAGGTGGGCGCCGACGAGCTGATCGACAAGATCGCCGGCGGTTACCTCGACTTCGACGCCGTCGTGGCGACTCCCGACCTGATGGGCAAGGTGGGCCGGCTGGGCCGCGTGCTCGGCCCGCGTGGCCTGATGCCGAACCCGAAGACCGGCACCGTCACCATGGACGTGGCCAAGGCGGTCGGCGACATCAAGGGCGGCAAGATCGAGTTCCGCGTCGACCGGCACGCCAACCTCCACTTCATCGTCGGCAAGGCGTCGTTCTCCGAGCAGCAGCTCACCGAGAACTACTTCGCCGCCCTCGACGAGGTCATGCGGCTCAAGCCGAGCGCGTCGAAGGGCCGCTACCTGAAGAAGGCCACGATCGCCTCGACCATGGGCCCCGGCGTCCCCGTCGACCCCACGAAGGTGAAGCCGACCGCGGAGTAATCCCGTCCCTCTTCTCGCAAGCTGTGAGTTAGGAGCCGAGTACGGCTCCTAACTCACAGCTTGCGGGG
>JAEWIK010000025.1 GCA_023387135.1 Actinomycetes bacterium
ATCGCCAACCCCTGCTGCACCTCAGCCAGCCGCCGATCACGCTCCGCCGACACGACCACATCGAGCGCCTGATCGGCACTCAACCCGTCCACATCGACATATTCGAACACGTAACCTATTATCCCAGACCCCTCCGACAGGACCGTGCCTCGCGAGTTTGGGTGGTTTTGCCGCGCAGGCCCGCCCGAAGACTTCATCAGGCTCCTGATCTCCAAGGTCTACCAAGGGTCCATCACCGCGAAGGTGAAGGACTCCTTCACGGGGATCGTGAGGAAGTCACTGGCGCAGTTCATCAATGAGCGGGTCAACGAACGATTGAAGACGGCTCTGCAGGGACACGCGCCTTCGGCCGGTGCCGCACCCGACACCGACGTCGCGACCCCGGGGACCGCCGAGTCATTGCCGGATGAGATCGAGACGACGCTCGATGAGGTCGAGGGCTACAACATCGTGCGGGCGATCGTCGTCAGCGAGGTGGACTACTCGCGCGTGGTCGCCCCGGGACACGAAGTCGTACTGCGGGATCCTGCTCGATGACAACAATCGGAAGCCGATCTGCAGGCTGCACTTCAACCGGTCCCAGAAGTCCCTGGGTGTCTTCGACGAGGACAAGCAGGAGGAGCGGATCCCCATCGAGAGGGTGCAGGACATCTACCGGCACGCCGAGCGCTTGCGGACCACCGCCCGGCAGTACGGGTAGCACCCGGCTCAGGCGAGGGCTTCCAGGGCTGACTTGAGGCGGCGGGCGCGGTCGGGGAAGTCGGCGGGGAGCAGGGAGAGCGCGAGGGTGCCCGGGGTGTCGAGGTCGTAGAACCAGCCGGGCTGGACGGCGAGGTGGTGGTCGCGCAGCAGCGCGAGGATCAGGTCGTCGTCGGGGAGGACGCGGGGGACGTCGACGAGCACCGTCCAGCCGCCGCCGCTCCGGCGGACGCGGTAGGGCGGGTCGCCGAGGATCGTCGTGGCGGCGGCGAGGTTCGTCCTGAGCCTGGCCAGCGTCAGCTCGACGGAGGCGTCCGCCAACTCCAGCAGCCGCGGGAGCGCGGCGGCCGTCGGGCCGCTGACGGGCAGGTAAGCATCGGCGATCCTGTCCAGGACGGGAGCCACCCGGGCGACGTCCGCCGCCGGTCCGCTGACCCGGATCCACCCCAGCTTGAGGTGCGGCGCCGCCAGCAGCTTCGAGAGCCCGTCCAGCGCGAACGTGAGGACGTCGGACGTCCCTGCGAGGCTGCGGGGCTCGCGTGCGTCCAGCGGGAAGTGCGCGAACACCTCGTCGACCACCAAGTGGCTGTCGTGCTCCCGGCAGAGTTCGATGATGGTCTCGGCCTGGTCGGCGAAGGCGCCGGTCGGGTTGTTCGGGTTGACCACCACCGCCGCCCTCGTCGACGGCCTGGCCAGCGAACCGGCGAGCGCGTCGAGGTCGTACTCCCAGCCGTGCGGGTGCAGGTAGTAGGCCGGGTAGTCGTCGAGTTCGGTCCCCGCCAGCCGCGCGAGCGGCTCCAGCAGCGGATAGCCGGGTCGCGGAATCGCGACAGCCTCACCGGGGTCGGTCAGCAGCGAGAACAGCCAGCCGTAGGCCTCGGAGGTCCCGGCGGTCAGCCAGTAGTCGTCGGGCCCACCGCCGAACCTGGCGGCGAGCGCCGCCCGGGCGGCGACCGGTCCGCGAGGGTCGGGGTCGTAGCCGGACGACAGCGACGCCGCGCGGGCGAGCACCTCAGAGACCCCGGGATCGAGCAGCCCGTGCCGCGTCGGGTTCGAGTCGCTCAACTCCAGCAGGCCGACGCCGTCCTCCTCGAGCGCCGCCCTGGTGCGGGAGATGGCGTTGAGGGTGTCCTCAGCAGCGGCTCGCCGGGACAATCGCACGCCGCTCATGCTAACGACCCGCGTCGCCGCTCGTCGGTGACCCGCGCGCACAGCCCCGGGACCGGCGAGACGTCTGCGACCCGGCGGCGGTTCGTTAGATGCCCGGGACGCCCAGGTCGCGCAGCCGCAGCCGCAGGTCGCCGTAGGTGTCGAGCGGGGAGAAGTGGACCGCCCGCAGGCCGGCGGCACGCGCGCCCGTCACGTTGGCGGGCATGTCGTCCACGAAGACCGCCTCGGCGGGCTCGATGCCGAGTTCCTCGACGATGTGCGCGAAGTAGGCGGGGTCGGGCTTCGCCAGGCCCATCCTGAACGAGTGGAACTGGGCGTCGAAGTGGTCGTCGTAGGGCAGGTTCTCCAGCATCCAGGTGCCGCGGTAGGACTGCTGGTTGGTGGCGAGCACGGTCAGCAACCCCTGGGCGCGGACGCCGTCCACCAGGTTGAGCATGTGGTCGTCCACGTCGATCTGGCACCAGAGCTCGACGAGGTCGTCGAAGGTGACGTCGACGTCCCGCTCTTCAAGCACTTTCGTGACGAGCGGCTTGAGGTCGGCCCTTCCGGTGAGGGCCGCGGTCTCGCAGCGCCAGATCTCGTCGAGGAAGTCGGCGCCACCGACCGACCGCCACGCGCTGATCCAGCCCTTGGCAGGGCGCTGCACGACGCCGTCGGCGTCCAGCAGCAGCGCCCTGACCGGAGCTTTCACGTTCTCGTCCCCGCCCGGGGGCCGGGACCCTGCGCCGTTCAAGCCTTCAGTGCCGAGGCGTCGGACGGCGCGTCGACCGGTGCCTGGAAGGCGTGGTCGAGCGACCGCGCCGCCCCCTTGTCGGCGGACAGGGCGAGCGCCGCGTAGATCTTGAGCGCCTGCGAGACCTCGCGCTCCCGGTGCTTCGGCTTCCAGCCGAGCTGGTTCTGCCGCAGCCGCCGCTCTTCGAGGGTGGCCTCGTCAACCATGAGCTGCATCGACCTGTCGGGGATCGAGATCTCGATGATGTCGCCGTCCTCGACGAGCCCGATCACGCCGCCGGACGCGGCCTCGGGCGAGACGTGCCCGATCGAGAGGCCCGACGAGCCGCCCGAGAAGCGACCGTCGGTGATCAGCGCGCACTTCGGGCCGAGCCCGACGCCCTTCAGGTACGACGTCGGGTAGAGCATCTCCTGCATGCCCGGGCCACCCTTCGGCCCTTCGTAGCGCACCACCACGACGTCGCCGGGCTGGATCTTGCCGCCGAGGATCTGCTCGACGGCCTCCTCCTGCGACTCGCTCACCTTCGCCACCCCGCTGAACTTCCACTGCTCCTCGGGGACGCCGGCGGTCTTCACGATGGCGCCGTCGGGGGCGAGGTTGCCCTTCAGGATGGCCAGCCCGCCGTCGGCCGTGTACGGGTTGTGCACCGAACGGATGCAGCCGTTCACGTCGTCGGTGTCGAGGCTCTCCCACCTGTTGGTCGAGCTGAAGGCCTCCGTCGTCCGCACCCCGCCGGGGGCGGCGTGGAACAGCTCCAGCGCCTTGTGGCTCGCGCTTCCGCTGCGGATGTCCCACGTCCCCAGCCACGTCTTCAGGTCGGGGGAGTGGACGGCGTGGACGCCGCGGTCGAGCAGGTCGCCACGGTCGAGCTCACCGAGGATCGCGGCGATGCCGCCGGCCCGGTGGACGTCCTCCATGTAGAAGTTGTGGGTGTTGGGCGCGACCTTGCAGATGCAGGGGGTCGTGCGGCTGAGGTCGTCGATGTCGTCGGAGTCGAAGTCGACGCCCGCCTCGTGGGCCGCCGCCAGCAGGTGCAGGACGGTGTTCGTCGAGCCGCCCATGGCGATGTCGAGCCGCATCGCGTTGCTGAACGCCGCCTTCGTGGCGATGGACTTCGGCAGCACCGACGCGTCGTCGCCGTCGTACCAGCGCTTGGCGAGGTCGACGACGAGCCTGCCGGCCTCGATGAAGAGGTCCTTCCTGGCGGCCGCCGTGGCAAGCGTCGAACCGTTGCCGGGCAGCGCCAGGCCGAGGGCCTCCAGCAGGCAGTTCATCGAGTTCGCGGTGAACATGCCCGAGCACGAGCCGCAGGTCGGGCAGGCGTTCTCCTCGACCAGTTCGAGGCTCCGCTCGGACACCGACGAGTCGACGGCCATGACCATCGCGTCGATGAGGTCGAGGCGGGTGACGGTGCCGTCGTCGTTGATGGTCGCCTTGCCGGCTTCCATGGGTCCGCCCGACACGAAGACGGTCGGGATGTTCAGCCGCAGAGCCGCCAGCAGCATGCCGGGCGTGATCTTGTCGCAGTTGGAGATGCAGACCAGGGCGTCGGCCTGGTGCGCGTTCACCATGTACTCCACGGAGTCGGCGATGAGCTCGCGGCTCGGCAGCGAGTAGAGCATGCCGGAATGGCCCATGGCGATGCCGTCGTCCACGGCGATCGTGTTGAACTCGCGTCCCACACCACCCGCCTCGTAGACGGCGTCGGCGACGAGCCTGCCCATGTCGCGCAGGTGGACGTGACCCGGTACGAACTGGGTGAAGGAGTTGGCGATCGCGACGATGGGCTTGCCGAAGTCGGAGTTCGTCATTCCGGTCGCGCGCCAGAGGGCGCGCGCACCGGCCATGTTGCGGCCATGGGTCACGGTGCGGGAGCGCATTGCGGGCATGCTGATCTGCCTTTCCTAGGTCCTACAAGGGTACGCGCCCGCACTCGGGCCACTCACTCCTCGGGATCGACAGTCTCATCCCCGCCGCGAGCGGCGCCCGACCAGCGGGTGGCCAGAGACCCGCGGGCGCCCGTGCCGGGGTCTACGCTGGCGGTGCGCTGCCGCCAACACGCCCGCAGCCATCCTCGCCCCACGACGGCGTCAGCATCCGACTCCCTATCCGAGGAACAGCCATGTCCTGGACCCTCGCCGCTCGTGCGGCACAGCTCAACCCGTCGGTCATCCGCGAGATCCTCAAGGTCACCGAACGCCCCGGCGTCATCAGCCTCGCCGGCGGCCTGCCCTCCCCCCGGACGTTCCCCGTCGCAAGGTTCGCCGAGGCCTGCCAGGCGGTGCTGCGGCGGGAGGGTGAAGCCGCCCTGCAGTACGCCGGCAGCGAGGGCTACCTGCCCCTGCGCCGGGCCGTCGCCGAACGCCTGCCGTGGGACGTGAGCCCCGAGCAGGTCCTCATCACGACGGGTTCGCAGCAGGGCCTCGACCTCGTCGGCAAGGTGCTCATCGACGAGGGCAGCCGCGTGCTCGTCGAGACGCCCACCTACCTCGGGGCGCTGCAGGCTTTCAGCCCGCTCGGCCCGTCCTTCACCGGCGTCGCCAGCGACGAGCAGGGGGTGCGGGCCGAGAGCCTCGCGTCCACCGCCCGGTCGGGACGCGACAGGGCACGCTTCCTGTACGTGCTGCCCACCTTCCAGAACCCGACGGGGCGCCTGATGGGCGAGGAGCGCAGGCGGGCCGTCGTCGCCGCGGCCGCCGAGCTCGACCTGCCGCTCGTCGAGGACAATCCCTACGGCGAGCTCTGGTACGAGACCCCGCCGCCCGCCCCGCTCGCGGCGCGCAACCCCGACGGGGTGATCTACCTCGGGTCGTTCTCCAAGGTGCTCGCTCCGGGGCTGCGGCTGGGCTACGTCGTGGCTCCGCCGGCCGTCTACCCGAAGCTGCTGCAGGCCAAGCAGGCGGCCGACCTCCACACTCCCGGCTTCAACCAGCGCATGGTCCACGAGGTCATCAGGGACGGCTTCCTCGACACCCACGTGCCGACGATCCGCAGCCTGTACCGGCAGCAGAAGGACGCCATGCTCGCGGCGCTCGAACGCGAGTTCGCGGGCCTGGCA
Source organism: Actinomycetes bacterium (assembly GCA_023387135.1). Taxonomy (GTDB): domain Bacteria; phylum Actinomycetota; class Actinomycetes; order Propionibacteriales; family Propionibacteriaceae; genus Propionicimonas. The sequence continues at coordinate 5,661 of JAEWIK010000025.1, forward strand.
GTGACGTGGACGCACCCGGCGGGCGGCATGTTCCTGTGGCTGCGCCTGCCCGAGGGCGTGGACTCCCTCGCGCTCCTCGATGACGCCGTCGAGGCGGGGGTCGCCTTCGTCCCGGGGGCGGCGTTCTTCGCCGAGGAGCCGGACCCGCGCACGCTGCGGCTGTCCTACGTCACGTCCACGCCGGCCGAGATCGACGCCGGCGTCGCCGCCCTGGCGTCGGTGGTGCGGGCACGCCTGCTGCAGACTGTCTGAGCGGGCTCAACCGTCGAGGTCGAGCAGTTCGATGTCGGCGCTCACCGTGTCGCCCTCCTCGATGTGCTCGCTGTCACGGACCGCCCGCTTCAGGCCGAGCGCGTAGCGCCCGTCCTTGCCCGGGAAGATGGACGTGGTCCAGGTCGTGTCGCCGATCTGGGCGCGCACCCGCAGGGAGCCGAAGCCGCGGCGCGGCAGCGGGAGCGAGGCGATCTCCTCCGACTGGTCGACGGGCACGTGCACGAAGAACCAACTGTCGACCCGGCTGTCCCAGCGCGTGACCGGTGACGAGAACGAGAACTCCACGGGCCTACTCGCCCAGGCCGGTGCCGAGCTTGCGCGCGGTCTGGATCCATTCGTGGTCGAGCGGGACGAGCTTGAGGTTGCCCGCCACCTGGTCGAGCGGGACGGGGGCGGTGTCCTCGCCCCTGGCGGCGACCATGATGCCGAACTCGCCCTTGGCGAGGTGGTGGGCGGCGGCGGTCCCGATGCGGGACGCGAGCAGCCTGTCGGCGGCGACCGGGGTCCCGCCGCGCTGGACGTAGCCGAGGATCGACACCCTCGACTCCAGCCCTGTCAGCGCCTCCAGTTCGCGGGCGAGCTTGAAGGTGTGCTCGCGCTGGGAGTCGATGACGTTGGCGAGGTGCTTCTTCGCCGCCCCTATCGACTCCGGCGTCTTCGCGGTCTTCACCAGCGCGCTGGCGGCGTCGATGTCGGCGGCGTCGGCGAGGTCGCGGGCGCCTTCGGCGACCGCCACCACCGAGAAGTTGCTCCCGCCTGCGACGCGGCGGTTGATGGTCTGGGCTATCGAGTCCACCGAGTAGGGGATCTCCGGCAGCAGGATGATGTCGGCGCCGCCGGCGATGCCCGCTCCGAGCGTCAGCCAGCCGGCCCGGTGTCCCATGATCTCGGTGAGGATGATGCGGTGGTGGCTGTGCGCCGTCGAGTGCAGCCTGTCGATGGCCTCGGTGGCGATCTCCATGGCGGTGGTGAAGCCGAAGCTGGTGTCGGTGTGGGCGATGTCGTTGTCGATGGTCTTGGGGAGGTGGATGACGTTGAGCCCCGCCTCCATCAGCCGCATGGCGTTCTTCGCCGTGCCGCCGCCGCCCAGCAGGACGAGCGCGTCCAGCCCTTCGGCGCGGTAGTTCTCCACGACCTGCTCGCGCATGTCACGGACCTCGCCGTCCACGACCATGCGATGCACCTTGTCGCGGCTGGTCCCCAGGATGGTCCCGCCGATGGTGAGGATGCCGGAGAGCGCCTTGCCGTCGAGGGGCATGAAACGGTTCTCGACGAGCCCGCGGATGCCGTCCCGGTAGCCGATCAGTTCCATGCCGTAGTGCATGGCTGCCTTGCCGAAGCCACGGATGGCGGCGTTGAGCCCGGGGCTGTCTCCCCCGGCGGTGAGGATCCCGACCTTCTTGCCAGTGACTCGCGCCATGCCCGTTCCCTTCGTTCGCCTGGCTCAGGGTAACCCGTGGCACCCTGCCCGGACGAGGGACGGAACCCGCCGCGCCGCCTCAGCCGCCCGGAACTGGGCGGGCGCCATAATGCTGCAGGAAGGGATTCACCACCGGACGGAGAAACCATGCGACGGCACGGAACCCTGATGATCGCGGTCACCCTCGCCGCCGCGGTGAGCCTCGCCGGCTGCGCCACCACTCCGCCGTCTCCCACAGCGCTGCCGCCGTCCGAGACCTCGCCGGCCCCCACCCCGACGGTCTCGTCGCCGAGCCCCACTCCCACGCCGACCCCCACGCCCACGGCGACGCCGACGCCGACTCCCACGCCGACGCCCACACCGACGAAGACGCCGTCGCCGACCACGCCGTCAACGACCGGGCTGGTGCTGACCGGCCAGGGGCTGGGCGGCTTCAAGTTCGGTGCGAAGGAGGCGTCTGTGGAGGCCATGCTCAACGGCCTGCTGGGCAAGCCCGACGACGTCTACGCGGGTGCGCAGTGTGAGCTCGACTCCGGCAGCCCCTGGTCACGCGTCCTGAACTACGGCGAGCTGTCGGCGGTGTTCGTCGCCGACGTCCAGTCGAAGACTGCCCCGCGCTACCTGCGGTCGTGGTCGCTGGGCCTGGACGGCGACGTGCCCAAGGGCGTGAAGCTGCAGGACGACCTGCCGACCGACCTGAGTTTCGCGCAACTGAAGAAGAAGTTCCCCAAGGGGACGCTGGAGGAC
>JAEWIK010000073.1 GCA_023387135.1 Actinomycetes bacterium
GTCGCGCTCTGGTTCGGGCAGGACAGGGTCACCAACCCCTACCTGGGGTTCCTCTACGTGTGGCTGTGGGTGGGGGTGGTCCCGTTCTCCCTCGTGTTCGGGCCGGCCTGGCGCGTCCTCAACCCGCTGCGGACGCTCTACCGCGCGCTGGCGGCGATCCCCGGGCTGCGAGGACGGGTGGGAGCGACCCCCCTTCCTGCGTGGGTGGGCATCCTTCCCGCGACCGCCGCGCTCGCCGCCTTCACCTTCCTCGAACTCGTCCAGCCAGGCAACAACACGCTGTCCGTGCTGCGGGTCTGGGCTGTCGTGTGGTTCGTCGGGCTGCTCGCCGGAGCGCTGCGGTGGGGCGAGGACTGGATCGCCGCCGCCGACCCGTTCGAGGCCTACGGCACCCTGGTCGCGCGCGTCTCACCCTGGCGGCGCGTGGAAGGCAGGCTGTCCCTCGTCAACCCGCTGGCCAACCTCGTCGCCGGACCGCACGTCACGGGCACCGCGGCAGCGGTCGCCGTGCTGCTCGGCAGCACGGCCTTCGACTCGTTCGGCGCCACCACCGGCTGGATCAGGCTCGTGCAGAACTCGGGGATCCCTGCCCCGGTGTGGGGAACCGGAGGGCTGGCCGTCATGATCGGCCTGGTCGTCGCGACCTTCTCGCTCGGCGTCCTCGGGATGCTGCCGCAGCTCGCGCCGAAGCCGAGGGATCAGGTGAGCCCTCGTCAGGCCCTGAACGACGTCATGGCCGCCAGCGTCGTCCCGATCGTGATCGGGTACGCGCTCGGCCACTACCTGAGCCTGCTGGTGCTCGAAGGCCAGCGCACGGCGATCCTGTTCTCCGACCCGCTCGGGCTGGGCTGGAACCTCTTCGGCACCGCCGAGCTCGGCATCTGGTCGGCCTGGCTGGACTACCCCCAGGTGATAGCGGTCCTGCAGCTCGCCTTCATCGTCGGCGGCCACCTGCTGGGAGTGCTCGTGGCCCACGAGCTCGCCGTCGCCAGGCTGCGCCCCCGCGGTGCCCTCACAGGGCAGCTCCCGCTCCTCGTGGTCATGATCTGCTACACCCTCGGAGGCCTCGTCCTGCTCTTCTCCCCGTAGCCGGGGACGACGCGACCGGCCGAGCCCGAAGGCAAGGCCGGTCGCGTGGAGGGAACCGTCAGGCGCGCTTCCCGTGGCACATCTTGTACTTCTTGCCCGAGCCGCAGGGGCAGGGATCGTTCCGCCCGACGCCCGCGTACGGGTCGTCGACCTGGGTCGTCGCCGTCGCCTTCGCCTCACCTGTCTCGCTGGGAGCCGAGTAGCTCATGGGACGCTGCTGGCGAGGCTGCAGGCCCTTCGCCTGCAACGCGGGACGCTTGGTGAGGCTGGACTCCTGGGCCATCGTCGAACGCTGTGCGGGCGTCGCTGCCGTCGCAGCCGTGCCTCCCGGGACGTCCGAGTCGGGCCCGACTGCCACGGCGGTGGCCGGCACGGGGGCCGGCTCGACGCGCACGTTGAGGTTGAACAGGAAGCCGACGACCTCCTCCATGAAGGCGTCCATCATCGAGTTGAACATGTCGCCGCCCTCGCGCTGGTACTCGACCAGCGGATCGCGCTGCGCCATCGCGCGCAGGCCGATGCCCTCGCGCAGGTAGTCCATCTCGTAGAGGTGCTCGCGCCACTTGCGGTCCAGGACGCTCATCATCACCTGGCGCTCGAACTCCCGCATCGTCTCCTCGCCGAGCAGCTCCTCGCGCGCGTCGTAGGCCTTCTGGGCGTCGGCCTTGAAGTCCTCGACGAGCTCGTCGGCGCTGAGCTCGGAGCGTCCCTCGTACTGCTTGATGTCGAGCGACACCGGGTAGAGGGTCTTGAGCTGGGTCCAGATGGCCTCGAAGTCCCAGTCCTCCGGGAAGCCCTCGGTCAGGCTGCGGACGTACTGCTCGACCACCGAGTCGACGGTGCCGCGCAACTGCGCCTCGACATCGGCGCCCTCGAGCACCCTGCGACGGTCGCCGTAGATGGCGTGCCGCTGGCGGTTCATGACGTCGTCGTACTTGAGGACGTTCTTCCGCATCTCGAAGTTCTGCGCCTCGACCTGCTCCTGCGCCTGCTGCACCGACTTGGTGACGCGCGCGTTCTCGATCGGGACGTCGTCGGGGATCTTGAGCGCCGTGAGCACCCAGTCGATGACGTCCGACTTGAAGAGCCTCATCAGGTCGTCTTCCAGCGACAGGTAGAAGCGGCTCTCGCCGGGGTCGCCCTGACGGCCGGAACGGCCTCGCAACTGGTTGTCGATGCGGCGGGACTCGTGCCGCTCGGAGCCGACGACGTAGAGCCCGCCGAGGCTCACCACCTCGTCGTGCTCGTCGGAGACCTGGGCCTCGATGTCCTTCAGGGTGCCGGGCCAGGCGGTCTCGTACTCCTGCGGGTCCTCGACGGGGTCGATGCCCTTGCTGCGCAGCACCTGGTCGGCGAGGAATTCGGGGTTGCCGCCCAGGATGATGTCGGTACCACGACCTGCCATGTTGGTGGCGACAGTGACAGCGGACTTGCGTCCCGCGAGCGCGACGATCGCCGCCTCACGCTCGTGCTCCTTGGCGTTCAGCACCTCGTGCTTGACTCCGGCGAGCTTGAGCGCCCTGCTCAGCAGTTCGGACTTGGCGACGGACGCCGTGCCGATCAGGATCGGCTGGCCCTTCGCGTGCCGCTCGGCGACGTCCTCGACTATCGCGTCGAACTTGGCCTTCTCGGTCCTGTAGATGAGGTCGGGCTGGTCGACCCTGATCATCGGCTTGTTGGTGGCGATCGGGAGCACGCCCAGGCCGTAGATCTTCTGGAACTCCGACTCCTCGGTCTTGGCGGTACCCGTCATGCCGGCGAGCTTGTTGTACATCCTGAAGTAGTTCTGCAGCGTGATCGTGGGGAGCGTCTGGTACTCGTCCTTGATCTCGACGCCTTCCTTCGCCTCCAGCGCCTGGTGCAGGCCCTCGTTGTAGCGGCGGCCGATCAGGGTGCGCCCGGTGTGCTCGTCGACGATGAGCACCTCGCCGTCGAGGATGACGTAGTCCTTGTCGCGCTTGAAGAGTTCCTTGGCCTTGATCGCGTTGTTCAGGTACGAGATCAGCGGGGTGTTGACGCTCTCGTAGAGGTTCTCGATGCCGAGCCTGTCCTCGACGGCGCTGATGCCGGGTTCGAGCACCGACACCGTCCGCTTCTTCTCGTCCACCTCGTAGTGGACGTCGCGCTTGAGGCTGTTGACGAGCTTGGCGAACTCCGGGTACCACGACGAGTTGTCCTCGGCCGGACCGGAGATGATGAGCGGCGTCCTCGCCTCGTCGACCAGGATGGAGTCGACCTCGTCGACGATGGCGTAGTTGTGGCCGCGCTGCACGCAGTCGTCGATCGACAGCGCCATGTTGTCGCGCAGGTAGTCGAAGCCGAACTCGTTGTTCGTGCCGTAGGTGATGTCGCAGCCGTAGGCCTCGCGACGCTCGGCGGGGGTCATCTGCGACAGGATCGCGCCGACCGACAGCCCGAGGAAGTGGTGGATGCGGCCCATCTGCTCGGACTGGAACTTGGCCAGGTAGTCGTTCACCGTGACGACGTGGACGCCCTTGCCCTCCAGCGCGTTCAGGTAGGAGGCGAGGACCGCCACGAGGGTCTTGCCTTCACCGGTCTTCATCTCGGCGATGTTGCCCCAGTGCAGCGCGGCGCCGCCCATCAGCTGGACGTCGAAGTGACGCTTGCCCAGCACGCGCTTGCTGGCCTCGCGCACCGTCGCGAAGGCCTCGGGCATGATGTCGTCGAGGCTCTCGCCCGCCTCCAGCCGCTTCCTGAACTCGTCGGTCTGGCCGCGGAGCTCCTCGTCCGACATCTCGAGGAAGTCGGGTTCGATCGCGTTCACCTGGTCGGCGACCACGCTCAGCTTCTTCAGGGCGCGGCCTTCACCCATGTGCAACAGCTTGTCCATAAAGCCCACGGCGCTCGCGCTCCCCGGTTGTAGTCGTCAGATTGCCGGACCCATCTTAGAGGGTGCGCCAGTAGGCCCGTGGTTCAGCGAGCGGGCTGGTGGTGGTGTGGATGCGAGGCGGAGGAGGGAGGCGGGCTGGTTAGCCCGTTGACCGACGACAACGACGCAGACGCGCCGCCAACGGACCGCGAGTCAACGGGTCTGCTGGCGCGTCCTCTTCCGCGGCTGGGACGACCTCTCAGACGCGACCCGGCGCTTCGGAGGGCCGCGGGACTAAGTCGAGGCCGTGACGGCGCCCCGGCGCCGGCCGGGCAGCAGTCTCTCCTTCACCGCCGGACCGGCGGTCTGGACGAGGATCACGAGGATGAGGACGAGACCCTGGAAGGTGTCCTGGATGTCGGCGCTGAGCGCGGGGATGCTCACGATGATGAAGTCGATGGCGGCGTACGACAGCGCGCCGAACAGCACGCCGAGCATGTTGCCGCGGCCGCCGGCCATCGCTATCCCGCCGAGGACGACGGCGGCGATCGCGTACATCTCGTACGACCTGCCCGAGGAGGCAGGGGTGATGTTCCCGACCTTGCACGCCTGGATGATGCTGGCGACGCCGACCAGGAGCCCGGTCACCATGAACACCGACGCCCTGATCCGCTGCACGTTCACGCCCGACAGCCGCGCCGCCTTGTCGTTGGAGCCGACCGCGTACACGGCCTTGCCGTACTTGGTGTTGTGGGCGATCAGCACGAACAGGACGAGGAAGACGAGGAAGAGGATCGTGACGTAGGGGATGGAGAAGCCCGCGATCCGCAGCGAGCCCGTCCCGAACTGCATGCGCAGCCAGTCGTAACTGGGCGAGCCGTCCTTCATGGCGAACTGGCTGGACGACGAGCCGGTGACCTCCGGAGGGATCTCGCGGACCGCGTACAGCGCCAGCGAGCGGTAGATGAGCATGGTGCCGAGCGTGACGATGAACGGCGGGATCTTCGCGTACGCGGCCAGGACGCCGTTGACGGCTCCCAGCAGCAGGCCCGAGCCGAGCGCCGCGAGGATCGTCAGGAAGACGTTCCCGGTCACGTTGAAGACGACGACGGTGACCCCCGAGCACAGCACGAGGGCGGACCCGATCGAGAGGTCGATCTGCCCCGTGATGATGACCAGCGCCATCCCGATCGCCATGGTCCCCACGACGACGGTGTTCTGGCTGGAGAGGATGGACGAGACGTGCCCCGAGGTGAAGCTCTTGCCGTTCACCTGGATGGTGACCGCGTACACCACCAGGATGACGACGAACACGAAGATGTAGCTGTGGTTGCGCCACAGTGACGAGACGGCACCCACGAAACCGTTCCTGCTCTTGCCTTCCATCAGTTTCCCTTTGCTGCGTTCATCGCATTCGTCGAATAGAGCATGACGTCGTGCTCGTTGATCTGGTCGTGGTCGAGGACCGCCACCACCTCACCGGCGTAGAGCACGACACACCTGTCGGAGACCTTCTGGATCTCCGGGATCTCGAGGGTGTTGATCACCACCGTCTTGCCTGCGGCGGCGAGTTTGAGGATGAGCCCGTAGATCTCCTCCTTGGCGCCGACGTCCACGCCCTGTGTGGGGTTGTCGAGCAGCAGGACCTCGGCGTCGGTGTTGAGCCAGCGGGCGAGGAAGACCTTCTGCTGGTTGCCGCCGGAGAGGCTGGTGATCGGGGCACCGGGGCCCTGGCCCCTGATGTTGAGCGCGTCCCTGAGCGCTTCGTACTGCTCGACCTCTCGCCGCTTGTTGATCCACTGCCGCCGCGACGACAGGCTGTGTTCGGCGAGGTACTGGTTCTCCAGCACGCTGGCGTCGGGGACGACCGAGTTCTCCTTGCGGTTGGTGGGGAGCATGCCGATCCCCCGGCGCATGAAGGACGGGATGTGCCCCGTCACGTCGCGGCCCTCGACGCGCACCTGGCCCGCGAGGATGGGGAACGACCCGAACATCGCCTGCATGAGCTCACTGGCGCCGGACCCCGCCAGGCCCGTCAGGCCGACTATCTCGCCGCGGCGCACCGTGAGGTTGACGTCGCGGAACGCCGCCGACGTGAGCCCTTCGAGTTCCAGGACGACGTCGCCAAGTTCCCGTTCCTGGTAGACGTCGGCGTCGGCGTACTTCTCCCCCACCATGTCGCTGGTGATGGAGAAGGGGGTCGCGTCGGCGATCGCGCCGGTGCTGATCAGCTCGCCGTTCCGCAGCACCGTGTAGGTGTCGGCGACCTGGAAGACCTCGGGCATCTTGTGCGAGACGAAGATGAAGGACCTGCCCTCGTCCTTCAACTGGCGCAGGATCGAGAACAGGTGCGCCACCTCGTCGTTGCCGAGCGCGGTCGTCGGCTCGTCGAGGATCAGGAGCGTGGCGTCCGCGTGCAGCGCACGACAGATCTCCAGCAACTGCTTCTCGCTGGTCTTGAGGTCGGCGACCTTCGCCGTCGGGTCCATCCGCACTCCGAGCCGTTCGAACAGGGCCCGGGTCCTGGCGATCATCTCGCCGCGCTTGAGGAATCCCAGCGGATAGGTCAGCTCGTGGTTGAAGAAGATGTTCTCGCTGACGGTGAGGTCGTTGACGACGTTCAGTTCCTGGTGGACGAACGCCACCCCCGCCTTCTCCATCTGCGTGATGGTCGGATGGGAGTAGTGCGAACCGTCGAACACGATGCTGCCGTCGTCGGCGGGGAGCACTCCCGCCAGGATGTTCAGCAGGGTCGACTTGCCTCCCCCCTTCTAGCCCAGCAGCGCATGGATCTCACCCTTCTCCACCGAGAAGTCCACGTTCTTGAGCACGCGGTTGCCGTCGAACGACTTCGAGATCCCCGTCATCTCCAGGATGCTCACGCGCCGGTCCCCTTCACCTCTCTCGT
>JAEWIK010000075.1 GCA_023387135.1 Actinomycetes bacterium
GCCGCGGCCCATGGGCGAACTCATAAGGCGCGCCGTTGAAGGCGATGCCCACGCGATGGTCGCGGGGCTCGAAGCCGAGGGCTTCCTCGCCGGACAGGTCGACCCGGCCGAGTTGCTCGACTACCTCAACCCGTTCGTCGAACCCGCCAGCGTGGAGGAGTTCAGCTTCAACAGGGAGTGGACGCGCGGGCAGTTCCGGCGCGTCCACCGCAGCATCGGGCAGGACGACGTGGCCCTCAAGCTCAACATCCCGCCCGAGTACGGGCTGATCTACAGGGTGTGGCTGGGCGGGATCGCGGTGCTCTCGCAACTCGACGTGAAGGCCAACTTCGCCGCGGTGCTGCGCCAGTACCTGCCGGGTTTCGCCGACTAGCCGGCCTGCGGCGACCGCAGTGCCTCCAGCACGGCGGTCCCGTAGAGGTCGGCCTTGACCGCTCCCACGCCGGGGATCGCCACCAGGGCGGCAACGGAGGAGGGGTTCCGTTCGGCGATCGCCGTCAGCGTGGCGTCGGTGAAGACGACGAAGGCCGGCACGCCGCGTTCGCGCGCGGTCTCCAGGCGCCACTGCTTGAGCCTGGCGAAGGCCGCCTCGTCGTAGGACGGAGGGCAGCTCGCGTGTCGTTCCAGCTTGCGTTCGGCGCCGGTCGCCAGCGGGCCGCCGCACACCCTGCAGTGCGCTTCGAGGACGCTGCGGACGGCGGGCCGGCGCGTGCGCGCCTGCGGCGTCCGTGACAGCGGGGCGGCGGCGACGTCGAGGAAGCGCGACTGCTGCCTGGCTCCCCCGCCGCGGAAGCTGCCGGACCAGGTGATCAGCAACTGTCGTCGGGCGCGCGTGACGCCGACGTAGAACAGCCTCCCCTCCTCCGCCATCTGCTCGGGAGTGGCGGCGAGCGACAGCGGCAGCGTCCCCTCCTGGACGCCCACGATGGCGACCGCCTCCCACTCCAGCCCCTTGGCGGCATGCAGCGTGGAGAGGACCACCCCGTCGGCGACCGGGGCGTGCTCGACGCTCGCCCGCGACTCCAGCTCGCCGACCAGCGTCTCCACGTCCGCGTCAGGGTCGGCGGCGACGAGGTCCTCGGCCAGCGCGAGCAGCGCGGACAGCGACTCCCAGCGCTCACGCAGCCTGCCCTGCCCGCCCGGCGTGACTGACTTCCAGCCCGCCTCGTCCAGCACCTGCAGCAGCGCCTCCAGCGCGGGCCGGCGCGGGTCGCGACGGGCCGCCTGCGCGAGCCTGCCGAGGAGTTGGCGGACCTCCTGACGCTCGAAGAAGCCCTCGCCGCCCCGCACCGAGAAGCCGATCCCCGCCTCGCCCAGGGCCGTCTCGAAGGCCGGCGACTGCGCGTGCACGCGATAGAGGATCGCCATGTCGCGCCACGGCACCCCGGTCTCGTGCAGTTCCTTCAGCCAGGTCACCACCGAGCCCGCCTCGTCGGCCTCCGACGCGCACTGCCGGACGCGCGGTGCGGGGCCGTGCTCGGTCTGGGACTGCAACGTGACGGCGCCTGCCACCCGGGCGCGCACGGCGACGGCGTTGGCGAGGCCGACGATCTCCGGGCTGGACCTGTAGTCGCGGGTCAGCCTGATGACCGCTGCCGACGGCATCCTGGCCGCGAAGCCCGTGAGGTACTGCGGGGTCGCCCCTGCGAAGGCGTGGATGGTCTGCGCCGGGTCTCCGACCACGCACAGGTCGGTCCCCTCGCCGCGCCACAGCTCCAGGAGCCTGTGCTGGACGGGCGAGACGTCCTGGTACTCGTCCACCAGGAAATGCCTGTAGGTGGCGCGGACCTCGGCGGCCACCGAGGGGTTGTCGCTCAGCAGGACTGTCGCGCAGAGCAGGATGTCGTCGAAGTCGATGAGCCTGCTCTCCGCCTTGACCTGCTCGTAGCGGCCGAGCACCCTGCCCACCGCACCGGGGTCCAGCCCCGTGACCTCGCGTCCCTCCGCCAGCGCGGCCCGCGCGTAGTCGGACGCCGCGACGTTCGTCACCTTCGCCCACGAGATCTCCGTCAGCAGGTCGCGCAGCGTGGCGGTCTCGGGGTCGAGCCGCAGCCGGCGCGCCGCCTCGGCGACGAGCGGGAGGCGCGCCTGCGTGACCTGCGGCAACTCGACGCCGTAGGCCTTGGGCCAGAAGAACTGCGCCTGCCTGAGCGCCGCGGAGTGGAAGGTGCGGGCCTGTGCCCGTCCTACCCCCAGCTCTCGCAACCTGGTGCGCAACTCCCCCGCCGCCCTCGTGGTGAACGTGACGGCGAGGATCGCGGAGGGATCGTAGGCACCGGTGTGGACGCCGTAGGCGACGCGATGGGTGAGGGCCCGCGTCTTCCCCGTGCCGGCGCCGGCTATCACCGCCACCGGGCGCCCGAAGGTGGTCGCCACCTCGGTCTGCTCGGGGTCGAGGCCTGCCAGCAGCCGCTCCGGATCGATCACGATCCACAACCTTAGGGTCCGCCCCCGACGATGGCGGTAACTGTCGGGACGCTGGCCTAGGGTGAGACGCACCATGATCGAATCACTCGTCACCGGCCTCGGGACGTCAGTGCGGGTCCAGCATCTCGCCACTGCCGAGGAGTTGGTGACAGCGCTCGAAGCCTGCTGGGCCGAACCCCGCGCGGACGTGTTCGACTTCGACCTCGCCGTGGTGCCCGGCCCCGGCTTCCAACGCTGGCTCTCGCAGCGGCTGGCGACCGCCAGGGGACGCGACTCGGTGCGGGCAGGCGTCGAGTTCAGCACCCTCCCGCGCCTGATGCGCAGGCTCGACGAGGACGACGACGAGTGGCGTCCCGAGCGCCTGACCTGGCTCATCCAGCGGCTGGCCGTCGGTTCCACCGACCCTGGCCTGGCGCCCCTCACCCGCCACCTCGCCGCCGCGCGGGAGCCCTATGCGACCTGCTCCAGGGTGGCGCGAAGGTTCGCTGCGTACGCCGTTCACCGGCCGGCGATGCTGCAGGCGTGGGCGGCAGGCGACGACGTCGACCCCGTGGGCGCGCCGCTGGCGGAGAACGCGTGGCAGGCGCACCTGTGGCGGCTGGTGGCCCGCGAGATCGGCTCCACCCCTGCCGACAGGCACGCCTTGCTGCTGGACAGGCTGCGCGAGGGCCCGGCGGCAGGCGTCCCCGCGAGGGTCGCGGTGCTGGCGGTGCGGCCGAACGCGGCGGCGGCCGAGGTGCTGGACGCGCTGGCCGTGCACCACCGGGTCGACTTCCTGGCACTCACCCCGTCCCCAGGCCGGTGGCGTCCGGCGCCCGGGAGCCGCCCGGTGCGCGCCGACCTGCGACGCCCGCTCGGTCATCCGCTGAACGATGCGCTGGCGGTCGTCGCCGACGAGGCGGCCCTGCTGCTGCCCGCACCGACGGGGTCCCCGACCGCGACACCGGCCCCCACCCTGCTCGGCAGGCTGCAGGCCGACCTGAGGGCCGACACGGCTCCCCTCCCACGCGACCTCGAGCCCGACGACGACTCGATCCAGGTCCACCTCTCGCACGGCCTCGACCGCCAGGTTGAGGTGCTGCGTGAAGTCCTCACCTCGCTGTTCGCCGCCGACCCGAGCCTCGAACCGCGCGACGTGGCGGTCGTCACCCCCGAGGTCGACGCCGTGGCGGCGCTGCTCGACGCGGCGTTCACCACGGG
>JAEWIK010000108.1 GCA_023387135.1 Actinomycetes bacterium
CTGGAGAAGCGGTCGAGCTCGGCCTTGGCCGCCTCGATCCGCGCCGCCATGTCGAGGCGCTGGGACGGCTCCTCGTTGCCGGGGGTGGCGACGAACTTCTCGATCGCCGCGAGCCCCGCCTCGGCCCTCGCCGTCGCCGCCGCCTGCTTGGCGTCGAGACGCTCCTGGTACCAGTCGGCGGCCAGCACGCTCTCGCGGGTGAACTGCACCCTGAACTCGGGCGAGGTGTAGTCCCAACCCTCGCTCGACGAGCCGTGGGCCATGATCTCCAGCAGCGCGCGCAACGGCGGCACCGCCAGCGAGATGGTGCCGTCGTCGAAGTAGGCCTGGGCGACGCGCTTGTGGGTGGCGACAGTCACGTCCATCGACTCGGCGAAGATCGCCGGGTCCTGCAGTTCGGGCTTGAGCATCTCCTCGGTGAACACCGCGTGCGGGTGCAGGAAGATCCTGCCGAAGTACTTGGTGGCGAACCTGCGGGTCATGCGGTACCCGAGCCGGGACGCGTGGACTGTCCTGCCCTCGTACTCGAAGTCCTCGAGCTTCTCCAGGCAGCCCTCGGCCACCAGGGAGGACGCCGCGCGTTCGACGGGCGTCATGCGGCTGAACAACTCGGGCACGAGCATCGAGATGTCGTGGTCGACCCTCACCCGCGGGCCGACGTAGCCGGCGCAGGAGATCCAGCCGTCGTAGCCGGTCAGGGCGTACGACAGGAAGGCGGCGTTGAGGTCGATGATCGCCGGCATGGCGTTGAACGGCCCCTTGGTGAGAGCGCCTTCGGAACCAGCCCCGGTGGTCGAGGGCGACTTGCCCGTCATCGACGAGATGAACTCGGCGAACAGTTCGGGCAGTTCGAGGTAGTGCAGCGGGTTGAAGGTACACAGCGGCGGCACTCCCGCCTCCGGCGGGTTGTTGCGACGCCCCGCGGCCACGACGTCCACCGGCAGCGCGAGCGGCTTCGCGGCCGGCAGCCGCCGCCACAGGTGGGACGCGAGGTCGGCGACCGCGGTCTCCCTGGCGTTGGCGCGGTCGGGACGGACCTGCAGGTAGCGCGGGTTCTTCGACGGCTTGCCGTCGACCAGGCGCGGATTGGCCGAGCTCACGACGTAGGAAGGGCCGTCCGTCGAGTCGGCGAACCTCGACAGCAACTGCGCCATGGGCTCGGTGAACAGGCTGAAGCCGACCGCCTCGTCCCGCATGGCCGCGGCGTCGGCCCTGGTGAGCGGCTGGAAGTTCGACAGGAACGTCCCGGGGCTGGCGATGTCGCGTTCGGTCTGCTTGTCGTACCCCCGGTGGATGGCGTCGTCGGGACGCTGGAAGAGCAGGTTCTCGCAGTTGGCGACGAGCTTGTACGAGGTGGTGTCGGGCAGCCCGATGGCCCGTCCGCGCACGACGGTCGAGGCCGTGATGTCGTCCTCTGTCTGCACCTTGATGGCGGGGTTGAAGTCGTGGCGCAGGCCGAACAGCCGCCACGACCCGTCCTCCTCGAAGCCGACGCGCAGCATGTTGACGGTGATCTTCTCGCCGTCCAGCCGCAGGGCGTTGCCGAGGCGTCCGTTGATCCGCCCGACGGTGAAGTGCGAGCGCCAGTCGGCTCCCCACTCGGGCCTGTAGAAGCGCTTGACGACGAAGACGAGTTCCTTGATGTGCTGCGGGATGGACTCCAGCCAGGTGTTGTACTCGTCGTTGTAGAGCGCCGACGGGGTGAGCAGCTTGATGACCGAGCCGATCGAACGCTGGTCGGAGAGCACCGGACGGTGGTCGACCCCGCGCGCGGCGGGTTCGGCGAACCGGTTGGTGAAGTCGCTGTCGAGGATCTCCTGCACCTCGTCGAGGTCGGCCTCGATGTCGGGGGCGTAGGCGTTGCCGAAGATGAAGGCGTCGGTGATCGCCTTGCTGATCTCCGACTTGCCGCCGCCCGAGACGGTGGACGGCTTGTGGCAGCTCGTCGCGTACGGGACAGTCCCGATGAGGCTCCACTGGGTGCGGTCGGCCGCGAGCTGGGTCATGTGGACGCGATAGCCGTTGGGGCTGAGGTAGGCCTTGCCCGCGCGCAACGGGATGGACGACCTGCCGCCGTGGCCGTCGTCCCACGAGACAGTCAGGCTGCGCAGGGAGTAGTAGGGGTTGGCAGGGACCAGGACGATGTGCGGCTGCTGCAGGTCGAGCGCGTGCCCCTCGGGTTGTGGCGCGAACCTCTCGGGGTCGCGCGCGAGCACCTCGGCGAGGGTGAAGGAGTCGCCGCAGGAGTCCTCGTGGTACTCCTGCCCGAGGTTGTAGCTGGCGTAGACGAGGGCGCCACCGGCGTGTTCCTCCTCCGCGTTGCCGAAGAGGTTGGCCGAGTACGAGATCTGCGTCTTCACCTCCTTCTTGCAGTAGCCGAAGTAGTTGTCGGCGATCACCGTGACGATGACGCCCTGGGCGTCCCTGGCGCAGATCTTGAACGCGTGGCCGCCGTTGTAGAGCTCGTCCTCGCTCTCCCAGGCGACGCCGTCGCGCTTCTGCCGCTCGGTGGCCTGGCTCACGTGGGGCAGGCCGAGCGCCTTCTTGGTGACCTTCGTCAGGTGGGGCGCCAGCACGACGAGGCCGGTGTGGCCCGTCCAGGTCTCGGGCGCCAGCGAGGAGTCGTTCTCCGGCAGGTACGGGTCGCCGCCGTTGCCGAAGATGCCCTCCACGAAGTCAAGGTTCGCCACCAGGCCGCCGGGGACGATGAAGCGGACCTCCATGCGCTTGTCCCTGATGTAGCCGGGGATGCCGGGCGAGACCAGCGGACGGAGCAGCAGCGAGACGAAGCACGCCGCAGGCTCGCTCTGGTTGGCGGTGTAGGGAAGCACCTTGTCGACGTCGGGCGGCAGGAACGCAAGCTCCAGCAGCCTGGCGAAGACGTCCTTGGGGACGGCGATCTTGTCGTCCGGGATGGGCAGGCCGCCCTCGGCGATGTGGAAGACGCCCGCCGTCGTCCGCCTGTCGTTCGCCGGATTGTGGAGCACGCCGTTGGCGAGCCTGTAGCTGCTCAGCAACGGCGAGGAGTAGGTGTCGCCCCCAACGGGCAGCGACAGTTCACGGGCCAGCCCGGGCTCGTCGAGGACGAAGGTGCGCCGGGGCAACCTGGGAGCGAGGCCGGTGTCGACGAGGTAGCCGTCCAGCCAGTTCTGGATGCGCTGGTCGGCGGCGCACAGCCGATCCGCCAGCCGGCGGCTCAGTTCACGCTGCCTGGCCAGGATGGGAGCCACCAGCCGGGCGGCTTCGGTCTCCTGGTAGCCGTCCAGCAGGGGCAGGCCCACCTGGGCCAGCCTGAGGTTGATTTCGGCGCTCTGCACACCAGTCATGCTGCCATTCTCGGTAGCGCGCGGACGCCACCACAGCACGTCTCGCCCACAAGGACAGACGTGCAGCACCCGTCCGGGCTCGGAAGCAGATTCCGACCGCCGCCCTGCCGTCCGCCGCGCTGTGGCGCCTCGGCGTGACGTCCGAGGGACCGACCGTGACGGTCAAGAACGCCCCTCACGCACCGCTGGTGACTGTCCCACCATGCAGGATGCTGAACGTCACGATTCGATATCGATTTCCTCCAACGATGAGAACGTTACCCATACGTAACAGTGCGCCTATGAAATACCCTTCAACGAATTGGGGTCTCGCGTCCACCAAGAGACTCCCAACAGAGAGGACTATCCATGAAGGTCACCAAGGCAGCACGGTTCGCAGCCGTGGCCGTGGCGGCAGGGCTGGCGCTCACGGCTTGCGGTCGTGTCGAGACGCCGTCGCCCTCTGCACCAGCGAGCGGTGAACCGTCGACTTCGGCGTCGTCGGCTCCCGCGGCTCCGATCGTCATCGGAACCACCGACAAGTTGCGCACCATCGACCCGGCAGGCGCCTACGACCACGGTTCGATGGAGGTCGAGATTCAGGTCTACCAGTTCCTGTACGGCTTCTCCGGCGACGCCAAGGCACCGGTGCCCGACGCCGCCGAGTCCTGCTCGTTCACCGAGCCGACCACGTTCGAGTGCAAGCTGAAGGACGGCCTGAAGTTCGCCAACGGCCACGACCTCACGTCCTCGGACGTGAAGTTCTCGTTCGACAGGATCGTGAAGATCAACGATCCCAACGGCCCCGCGGCCCTGCTCGGCAACCTCGACTCGATCGCGACGCCCGACCCGCTCACCGTCCAGTTCAAGCTGAAGAGCGCGAACGACCAGACGTTCCTGCAGGTGCTCGCCACCAGCGCCGGCCCGATCGTGGACGAGGAAGTGCTCTCGCCCGACGCGCTGACGCCGGACGCCGACATCGTCGCCGCGAACGCCTTCTCGGGCCCGTACACGATCACCACGTTCAACGTGAACGACACCCTCGAGTTCGCTCCCTACAAGGACTACAAGGGTGCGCAGCCGGCACCTGCCAACGCCGGCATCACGCTGAAGACCTTCACCGACGCGACCAACCTGAAGCTGTCCATCAGCAACGGTGACATCGACGTGGCCTACCGTTCCCTCACCCCGACCGACATCGAAGCCCTGCAGGGCGACTCCAAGGTCAAGGTGTGGCAGGCGAAGGGCGGCGAGATCCGCTACATCGTGTTCAACATGAAGACGCAGCCCGGTGACGGCGACGCCCAGAAGTTCGCCGTCCGCCAGGCCATCGCCTCGCTGGTCGACCGCGACGCGCTCGCCACGAACGTGTACAAGAACCAGTACACGCCGCTGTGCTCCTACGTGCCGGACGGCTACGTCGGCGCTACGAAGGCGGTCTGCGACGCGTACCCGCTCGACAAGGACAAGGCGGCCAAGTACCTCTCGGACGCCGGCGTGAAGACCCCTGTCGAGCTCAGCCTGCAGTACAACCCTGACCACTACGGTTCGAGCTCCGACCAGGAGTACAGCCTGGTCAAGCAGCAGCTCGACTCGTCCGGCCTGTTCAAGGTGAACCTGCAGTCCACCGAGTGGGTCACCTACTCCAAGGAGCGCGTGGCGGACGCCTACCCGGCCTACCAGCTCGGCTGGTTCCCGGACTTCCCCGATGCCGACAACTACCTGAACCCGTTCTTCAACGCGAACAACTTCCTCGCGAACCACTTCGACGCGAAGGACATTCAGGACGCCATCACCAAGGAAGTCACCGAGACCGACCAGGCGGCGCGCCAGAGCGAGATCGAGGCCATCCAGAAGACGATGGCCGAGAAGTACCTCTCGACGCTCCCGCTGCTGCAGGGCTCGCAGTGGGCGATCTCGGGCACGAACGTCTCAGGCATCATCCTGGGCCCGTCCGAGAACCTCCACTTCGTGACCATCGCGAAGGCGTGACTCTCTGACCAGCGTGTCCGCCCTCCGGTCCTGTGGGCCGGGGGGCGGCCGTGCGGTCCTTCGGCGCCCGCCGACGTCATCGACGGCGCGGCGCCCCACCTCCGCGGCCCCGGCAGCCACGGAACCCTCGCATCCGAAAGCCCTTTCATGGCAGCAACCCAAAGCCCGACCAAGGCACTCCTGAAGTACCTCGCCATCAGGTTGGCGCTGATCATCCCCACGGTGTGGATCCTCGTCACCGTCGTCTTCTTCCTCCTGCGGGTCACAGGCGACCCGATCACGGCGGCTCTCGGCGGGCGGCTCCCGCCCGACCAGATCGAAGCCCGCAAGCAGGCGGCCGGCTACAACGATCCCCTCTGGGTGCAGTACTTCCGCTTCCTCGGAGACCTGCTCCGCGGCGACTTCGGCAGGACGGGCGACAACAGGACCGTCGCCTCCATCCTCATCGAGTACGGACCGGCGACCCTCGAACTCGCCTTCTGGGCGCTCATCGTCGCCTTCGCCATCGGCATCCCGCTCGGACGCCTGGCCGCGCGGTACTACAACAAGCTCGGGGACGTCGCGATCCGCTCGTTCGCCGTCCTCTTCTACGCGGCGCCGGTCTTCTTCGTCGCGCTGCTGCTCAAGCTCGTCTTCTCCGTGTGGCTGGGGTGGCTGCCCATCGCCGGCAGAGCTTCCACCCGCGTCCAACCGATCCTCGAGAACGGGGTGCAGACGAACACCCACATCTACATCCTGAACGCGATCCAGTACGGCGACCCGGCGGTGATCTGGGACGTCGTGCAGCACGCGATCCTGCCCGGTCTCGCCCTCGGCCTGCTCACCGCGGGCGTGTTCATCAGGCTGGTGAGGATCAACCTGCTGCAGACCCTGCGGGCCGACTTCGTCACGGCCGCGAGGGCACGCGGCGTGCCCGAGAGCGCCGTCGTCCGCAAGCACGCCTTCCGCAACGCGCTCATCCCGGTCGTCACGGTGATGGGCATGCAGATCGCCATGTTGCTGGCGGGAGCGATCCTCACCGAGACCTCGTTCGAGTGGCAGGGGCTCGGCTACTGGCTGAGCCAGTTCCTGATAGCCCGCGACTTCGTCGCCGTGCAGGGGATAGTGACGGCGATCGCCGTCATCGTGGCCGTCGCCAGCTTCCTCATCGACCTGATCAACGCGCTCGTCGACCCGAGGGTGAGGTACTGACATGGCACTCCCCACACTCGAAGTGCCGGTGGGCGTCGTCGAGCCCCCTCGCAAGGGCTGGCGGATCCCCGGACTGGCGCTGCTGCGCTCGACCCACGGGCTGCAGCGGGTCATGCTGCTCATCGGCGTCGTGATCGTCGCGCTCTTCGTGCTGACGGCCCTGTTCGCGCCCCTGATAGCGCCCTACGGCTTCGCCGAGATCTTCACCCCGCAGGCGCCGATGTCGTCCGAGCACTGGCTGGGCACGACTGTCGGCGGTTTCGACGTGTTGTCCCGCATCATCTACGGCGCCCGGACGGCGCTGGAGGTCATCGTCCTCGCCGTCGCGCTCTCCATCCTGATCGGCGTCCCGCTCGGCCTGCTGTCCGGCTACCTCGGCTCCTGGCTCGACCGCGTGCTGGTGCTGGTGACCGACGCGCTGTACGCGTTCCCGTCCCTGCTGCTGGCGATCGTGGTGTCGATCACGCTGTCGGCAGGCGCCTCGGGAGCTTTCAACGGCATCCTGGCCGCGGCGATCTCGATCACCGTCGTCTTCGTGCCGCAGTACTTCAGGGTGACGCGCAACGCCACCATGGCCGCGAAGGTCGAACCCTACGTGGACGCCGCCCGCGTCGCGGGCGCCAACCCCGGCCGCATCATGTTCGCCCACATCCTGCCGAACGTGTCGCAGTCGATCCCCGTCCTGATGACGCTGAACGCGTCCGAGGCGATCCTCACGCTGGCTGGCCTGGGCTTCCTCGGCTTCGGCATCGAACCCAACTCGGCGGCCGAGTGGGGCTACGACCTCAACAAGGCGAGGGCGGACGTCGCCAACGGCATCTGGTGGACAGGCATCTTCCCGGGCCTGGCGATCGTGTTGATCGTCGTCGGCGTGACGCTGATCGGCGAATCGCTCAACGACGTCCTCAACCCGTTGTTGCGGACGCGCGGCGGTGCCACCACCGCCGATGAGGAGGAAGTCGCAGCGGTCGCCGAAGAGGAGATCGCCGAACTCGAAGGGGACGCGCGATGACCGCCGAAGCCACGACCGACAAGGTGCTGCTGCGGGTGGAGAACCTGCATGTGTCGTTCCGCACCGACGCCGCCCCCGTCAGGGCGGTGAAGGGGATCAGCTACGACCTCGTCCCCGGCGAGACGCTCGCCATCGTCGGCGAATCGGGCTCGGGCAAGACAGTCGGATCCAGGGCCATGCTCGGCCTGCTCCCCGACACGGCGCGCGTCACAGGTTCGGCGGCGCTCGACGAGACCGACCTGGTCGGCCTGCACGGCGAACAGATCAGGAGGGTGCGCGGCGACAGGGTGGCCATGATCTTCCAGGAGCCCTCCACGGCGCTCGATCCGGTCAGGACGGTCGGCTGGCAGATCTGCGAGGCCCTGCAGATGCACCGCAAGCTCAGCCGCTCGGCAGCCATGGCGCGGGCCGTCGAGTTGCTCGACCTCGTCGGCATCCCCGATCCCCAGCACAGGGTGCACTCCTATCCCCACCAGCTCTCGGGCGGCCAGAAGCAGCGCGTCATGATCGCGATGGCCATCAGTTGCGACCCCGAGGTGATCATCGCCGACGAGCCGACGACTGCCCTCGACGTGACGGTCCAGGCGCAGATCCTCGACCTGTTGCGGGACCTGCAGGAGAAGCTCGGCACCGCCATCATCCTGATCACCCACAACATGGGGGTCGTGGCCGACCTGGCGGACAGGGTGGCCGTCATGTTCAGGGGCGAGATCGTCGAGGCCGGCGATGTGAGGGACGTCTTCGAGCGTCCGCAGCACCCCTACACCCAGCACCTGCTGGCGTCGGTGCCGCACCTCGGCGCCCGTCGGCCGGAATCAATGAACACCCCGCTGG
The DNA here is from genome assembly GCA_023387135.1 of Actinomycetes bacterium. GTDB lineage: Bacteria > Actinomycetota > Actinomycetes > Propionibacteriales > Propionibacteriaceae > Propionicimonas. The sequence continues at coordinate 8,335 of JAEWIK010000108.1, forward strand.
CCGCCGCGCCCGGCGACAGGGTCGTCATGAGCGTCAAGGACCTCGACGTCGACTTCCCGGGCCGCCTCGGCTCGGGGCCTGTCCACGCGGTGGCGGGAGTCAACCTCGACGTCCACGAGCACGAGATCGTCGCCCTGGTCGGCGAGTCGGGCTCGGGGAAGACGACGCTGGGACGGTGTGCCGTCGGCCTGCAGCCGGCGTCCCGAGGGGAGATCGACGTCCTCGGGGTGAACATCGTCACCGCCGGCCCGCGCCAGCTGCGCGGGTTCCGGCGTCGGGTCGGCTTCGTCTTCCAGGACCCGGCCGCCTCGCTCAATCCGCGCATGACGGTGGGCGACTGCATCTCCGAGCCCATGCTGATCCACGGGATGGGGACGAAGGCAGAGCGCGCGAACCGCGCCAGGGAACTGCTGGAAGCCGTCGAACTGCCTGCCGACTACGCCCTCCGCTACCCCCACGAGCTCTCGGGCGGCCAGCGCCAGCGAGTCAGCCTGGCGCGCGCCCTGGTCACCGGGCCGGAGTTCGTCGTGGCCGACGAGCCCACGAGCGCGCTGGACGTGTCGGTGCAGGCGCGCGTGCTCGAGGTGTTCGTCAGGTTGCAGCACAGGATGGGTTTCGCCTGCCTGTTCGTCACGCACGACCTGGCGGTCGTCGACATGCTGGCGGACAGGATCGCCGTCATGCAGAACGGACGGCTGGTCGAGCTCGGAACCCGCGAACAGGTGCTCCGCCACCCGACCCAGCAGTACACGCGCGACCTGATCGCGGCGGTGCCCGTCCCCGACCCCGCGGAGCAGACGCTGCGCAGGATCGCGAGGCGCGCGCAACGCGGCTGAACTGCGTCCTCAGGCGGCTGTCGCGGCCCGCTCCCGGCTACTATGCGAGTCATGCCATTCTCCGTCCCGACGGCTCTGGTTGTGCCCATCGTCGTGATAGCCGTCGGCCTGGTGTTCTGCTTCCTCGGCTACCGCGCCATGCGCTGGATCCTCACGCTCATCGGGGCGATCGCAGGCTGGCGCGTCGGCGGCTACGTGAGCACCTTCATCGACGTCGGACCCGAGTTCAGGACCGCGATCTACTGGGGTGCCGCGATCCTCATCGGCATCGCCTTCGCGACGCTCGCCTTCGCCTTCTACACCACAGGGGTCCTCATCGCCGTGGGCGCGATCGGCTACTTCCTCGGCTCGAGCCTGGCGCCGATGCTCGGGTTCTCCGGCATCCAGGTGACGATCGCCGGCGGTTTCGTGGCGGTGGCCCTCGTGATAGCCGCGCTCATCAGCAAGCTGCCCAAGGTGCTGCTCGTCGTGCTCACCTCGGTGATCGGCGCGAGCGCCGTGCTGCTCGGGGTGCTCCACCTGATCGGGTACCTCGACCTGCAGGTGCTGCAGTGGGCGAACGTGCCGCAGCTCGTCGTGCACATCGGGCTGCCCTGGTACCTGGCCTTCTTCGGCCTGCTGACGGCAGGCATCTTCGCCCAGCTCCGCGGCGGCTCCAAGCCGCACCTGAAGTCCGTCTACTCCTGACGACCGTCAGGGAGCCGGCTTCACCGCCTCCACGGCGCCCGCGGCGTCGGCCAGGGTGTCGGTGCGGTCCGCCAGCGGCGCCGCCCGTCCCGAGACCGCCAGGCTGATGGCCAGCATCACGACCAGGAGCAGCAGCGCGGGCCGCACGCCCACCACGCCGGCCGCCAGGCCCACCACGGGCGGGGCCACCAGGCCGGCGGTCGTCGACATCGTCGACAGCGCCGCGACCCTCTCCGGGGCGAACAGCGGGTGGTCGGACATCGCCGCCACGAGGATCGGGAAGGTCAGCGCCACCGCCGCTCCCCACACTGCACCGCCCAGGGCGGTCAGCCCGAGGCCCGGAGCCAGGCAGAACAGCAGGACGCCGGCGATGCCCGCGCAGATCGAGAGTCGCAGGGCGAGCACCCTGCCGAACCTGTCGATGATCTTCGTCCCGAGGACGCGGAAGAGGGTCTGCGACCCGATGAAGACTCCCAGCACGAGGCCGCCGACAGACTCCTTCTCCCCGAACCCGTCGACCACCGCGAGCGGGATCCAGTTGGCGGCCGAGCCCTCCACGAAGACGAGCGCGAAGCCCGCGAGACCGATCAGGAGCGTGCGCGGCTCCAGCCAGACGCCGAGACGGGAGCCGCGGCGGACGCGTCGGATCTCCGACGGCAGCGGTGGCGCGTACTCCTCCGGCAGCTTGGGAAGCACCATCCCCGTCCGCAGGGCACCGAGCCGGAGCGCCAGCCCGAGGGCGGCGATGACCGGGAACTGCACGGCGACCGGCACCGCTGCCGCCGAACAGATGGCGCCCACCACCGAACCGAGCACCGCCACCGCCGAGAAGGCGGCGTGGAAGTGCGGGATCACACTCCGCTTCATCGCGATCTCGATGCGGCCGGACTCGACGTTCACGACGACTGTCGAGAGCGCGCCGCCCATGCCCTGGACCGTGATGGCGGCGACCAGCAGCCACCACGACCCCAGCGCAGGCGCCACGCCGATGAACGCGTGACCGAGCGAGGATGCGATCGACCCGACGACCATCACCCGGGTGCTCCCCCAGCGCCTCATCAACTGGGCCGAGAGCATGACGGTGACGAGCGCGCCGACCGACCCCGCGAGCAGCACCATGCCCAGGTCGGCGGTGGAGAGCCCCAGCGGATCGCGGATCGAGGGCACCCGCGCGAGCCAGGCGAAAGCCATCAGCCCCGCGACGCCGAAGGACGCCATCAGCGAGTAGCGGGCATGGCTCACGGCGCGCGCAGCGGGCGCAATGCTGTGCACTGGGACTCCAGACGGAAAGGTGGGGACTGCTGCGGCTCGGTCGGCTGGAGTCGTGAGGGTGTGACGGCCAGAGCCGGAGGCGGCGCGGGCCCCATTCAACACCCTCGCGGGCGCTGTGTGAAATCGGTTCCGTCGCGGCGAGACGGGCGAGCCGGGTTCGTCCCCGGCTCACTCCCTCCCTGTCGGTGCTCCCGCTGCCGCGCTCAGGCGACCAGAGCGCTCCCTGCCGTCGCGATGTGCCTTGCGAGCGGGTGGTCGGCGGGCAGCGAGGCCAGCGCGCGGGCACCCGCCAGGCCGTCACCCTGCGCGGGGTACGGGGCGAATCCCGGCCAGCGGCGACGCAGCGCCGCGATGCACGAGGTGCGGACGCGCTCGCCGGCGAAGACGCCGCCCAGCAGGCAGATGAGGGGGTTGGCCTGGTCGGCCTCGCCGATCCTGACCACCGCGGTCGCGGCCGAGTGGGCGAGTTCCTCGCCGGCCCTGTCGCAGATCCCGGCGGCCACCTTGTCCGTGCTGGCGAGAGCACTCACGGCAGGGGCGAAAGTACCGACGACGCGAACCCTGTCGGGGTTCGTCTGGAGTTCGATGTACGCGTCCTCGAGGATCGGGAAGCGCTGCTTGACGACGTCGGTCAGGGCGGTGGCGGGGCCGCGGCCGTCGTAGGCGCGGAGCACAGCCTCCAGCGCCTCGCGTCCGATCCAGTAGCCGGAGCCCGCGTCGCTGATGATGTTCCCCCAGCCGTCGACCCGTGCGACGGTGTCGGTTCCGACACCGAAGGTGATGACGCCGGTGCCGGCGGCGCACACGACGCCGCGCCTGTCACCGACAGCACCGAGGAACGAGGTGACCGAGTCATGGGCGAGCAGCACGCGGCGAACGCCGTACTGCTCTGTCAGGCGAAGGAGTTCGGCCGGGTCGTTGTCGGCCGCCGTCAGGCCGGTGGTCCCCACCGCGAGATCCAACCCGTGACTGTTCCCGCCTGCCACCTGGGCCACCACGTCCGCCAACTGCGGGAGGAGGCCGGTGTTCGTCCGTACACCGGGAAACGAGAGCACGAGGTCGTCCAGCGACACCTTGATTGCGGTCTGGCCAGAGTCGATCGCGAGCACGGTCACTGTCGTGACCCCTTCCTGACACCCCGGCGTTGACGTGGACGGTGGGTGCGCCGCCGGGCGACGCACCCACCGGTGTGGCTGTTACTCAGCAGCCAACTACTTGCAGACCTCAGCGGCTGCCTTGCCGGCTGCGGTATCGGCAGCGTAGGCGGTGCAGACGTTGTCCTTGGTCACGATGACCGGCTTGAGGAGGTAGGCCGGGACGACCTTGACCCCGTTGTCGTACGACTTGGTGTCGTTGACCTCGACGGCCTCGCCCTTCTGGATCTTACCGATGTACTCGACGACCTTGGTGACGAAGTCCTTGGTGTCCTTGTTGATCGTGGAGTACTGGACGCCCTGCTGAACCAGCTTGACGGACTCGACCTCGGAGTCCTGACCGGTGATGACCGGGTTGGGCTTGCCGGCCGACTTGACGGACGTCAGGGCAGCGCGGGCCAGGGTGTCGTTCGGGGACAGGATGCCGTCGAGAGCGACGTCGCCCTGGTAGTTGGCGGACAGGATGGCGTCCATGCGCTTCTGGGCGTTCTCACCCTTCCAGCCCGCGGTCGCGGTCTGGGTGAGGCTGGTCTGGCCGGAGAGGACCTTGAGCGTGCCGTCGTCGATCTTCGGCTGCAGGACGCTCATGGCGCCCTCGAAGAACGGCTTGGAGTTCGCGTCGTCGGACGAGCCGGAGATCAGCTCGACGTTCCACGGGGAAGCCTTGCCGGTCTTGCCGAGGCCCTCCAGGAGAGCGGTGCCCTGGAGCACGCCGACCTGGAAGTTGTCGTACGCCATGTACATGTCGACGGCGTCGGTGTTGGTGAGCAGACGGTCGTAAGCGATGACCGGGATGCCCGCGGCCTTGGCCGCCTCGAGCTGGCTGCCGAGCTGCGAACCGTCGACGGCGCCGACGACGAGGACCTTGACGCCCTGCTCGACCATGGCCGAGATCTGGTTCTGCTGCTCGGGTGCGCCACCGTTGGCGAACTGCACGATCGGGTCGAACCCGGCGTCCTTGAGCTGCTTGGTGAACAGGCCCTCGGCGAGGACCCAGTTCTCCGACGTCTTCTGCGGCAGCGAGACACCGATCTTGGCGCCGGCGTCGAAGCCGGAGCCGAGCTTGATGGTGTTGCCAGCGGCGCTGTCGCTAGGAGCCGGAGCAGAGGTCTCCGGTGCACTCGACGCGGCGCTGGTCTCGGGTGCCGCGCTCGTCGGCGTGCCGCCACGTTCTGCGCTGGAACAACCGCTCAGCACGAACGCGGCAGAGGCACCGAGAGCGATAATCGCGGTTGCGATCTTCTTCATGTGTCGACCGTCGTTGGTGGGTGGTTACTCGGATGAGTGCCTGGGATCGCTCAGCTCATGCGGCCGGTCGTCTGGGCGAGCGCGAG
>JAEWIK010000134.1 GCA_023387135.1 Actinomycetes bacterium
GTCTTCATGCCGGCGAGCAGGTGCTCGTCGATGATCCGCAGGGCGGGCGTGTCCTGCAGGGCGAGGTCGAGGTCGGCCTCCAGCCCGTTCGCCTCGCCGTCGATGACCCGGCGGGAGAGCCGCTCGCCCACCGGCAGGGTGGCGAGCTCGGCGGCCCGTGCCTGCCTGGTGTCGGCGGTGGTCACGCCCTCGAACAGTTCGAGGAACCTCGCGAGCGGGTCGTAGCCCTCGCGCCTCCTGTCGTAGACCAGGTCCTCGGCGACCTGCCGTTGCTCGTCGGGGATCCGCGCTATCGGCATGATCCGGGACGGGTGGACGATCGCCGAGTCGAGCCCGGCCTGCACGCACTCGTGCAGGAAGACGGAGTTGAGCACGGCCCGTGCCGCGGGGTTGAGGCCGAACGACACGTTGGACACCCCCAGCGTCGTGTGGACGCCGGGATGCCGCCTGACGAGCTCGCGGATCGCCTCGATGGTCTCGATCGCGTCCCTGCGGGTCTCCTCCTGTCCGGTGGCGATGGGGAAGGTGAGGCAGTCGACGATGATCGAGTCCTCCGACAGCCCCCACGTCCCGGTGAGGTCGGCGATCAGGCGCTCGGCCACGCGGAGCTTCCACTCGGCCGTGCGGGCCTGTCCCTCCTCGTCGATGGTCAGCGCCACGACTGCGGCGCCGTGCTCCTTCACCAGGGGCATGACCCGAGCCGTGCGCGAGTCGGGCCCGTCGCCGTCCTCGTAGTTGACCGAGTTGATGACGCACCGGCCCGCGAGGTGTTCCAGCCCTGCCCGCAGCACGTCGGGGTCTGTCGAGTCGAGCATCACCGGCAGCGAGACCGCTGTCGCGAGCCTGGAGGCGATCTCCTCCATGTCCGCCACGCCGTCGCGTCCCACGTAGTCGACGCACACGTCGAGCAGGTGGGCGCCGTCGCGGCTCTGCTCCTTGGCGATGTCGACGCAGTCGTTCCAGCGGCCCTCCAGCATCGCGTCGCGGAAGGCCTTGGACCCGTTGGCGTTGGTGCGCTCGCCGATGGAGAGGTAGCTGGTGTCCTGGTGCAGCGGCACGTCGGCATAGAGCGAGGAGACAGCCGCCACCTCGGTCACCGCGCGTTCGGCAGGACGGGCGGCGTCCAGGGCCGCCACCAGCCGTGAGATGTGGGCGGGCGTCGTCCCGCAGCACCCTCCCACCAGGCCCAGGCCGAAGTCGTCGGCGAACTGGGTGACGTACCCGGTGAAGGCGTCTGGCCCCATCGGGTAGCGCGCGCCGTCAGGGGTGAGTTCGGGGAGGCCCGCGTTGGGCATGCAGGCGATCGGCAGCGCCGCGTAGCGGGACAGGTGCCGCAGGTGCTCACCCATCTCTGTCGGCCCGGTCCCGCAGTTGAGCCCGATCGCGTCGATCCCGAGGTTCTCCAGCGAGGTGAGCGCGGCACCGATCTCGCTGCCCAGGAGCATGGTGCCCGAGGTCTCGATGGTGACGTTGACGAACACCGGGAGGTCGGTGCCGAGCGCCGTGAGAGCCCGCTTCGCCCCGACGACTGCCGCCTTCGCCTGCAACAGGTCCTGGCAGGTCTCGATCTGGAAACCGTCGACCCCGCCGGCGATCATCGCTTCGGCCTGGGCCTGGTAGGCATCCCGCAGCCCGGCGTAGCCGATGTGGCCGAGGCTGGGCAGCTTGGTGCCGGGGCCCATGCTGCCGAGCACGAAGCGTTGCCGCCCGCCAACCGACGCCTCATCCGCCGCCGCCCGGGCGACCCGCGCGCCGGCGCCGGCGAGCTCGTCGATCCTGCCGGGGATGTCGTACTCCCCCAACGCGGCGAGGTTGGCGCCGAAGGTGTTGGTCTCGATGCAGTCGGCCCCGGCGTCGAGGTAGGCGCGGTGGACCGCGGCGACCACGTCAGGCCGGGTCACGTTGAGGACCTCGTTGCAGCCCTCGTAGCCCTGGAAATCGGCGAGCGACAGGTCGAACCCCTGCAGCATCGTGCCCATCGCACCGTCCGCCACAAGAATGCGGTCGGCGAGGGCAGCGCGCAGGTCTCGAAGCATGGCCGAAGTCTACGGGGAACGCCGATCCGGTCGATCTGACGCCTGCGTCACTGGGCTTCCACCCGTTGTGGAACCGGTGGCGCGTCTCGACAGGCCTTCGCTGCTGGGCTTGTTTTGGGTTCTCGTCATTACAGTGGAGCCATGGCACGAGTCGGGCTCAGGGACCTACGCAACCCCGCGGTGGTGGCAGCCTTCGGAGGCTGGAACGACGCGGGTGACGCCGCCAGCGGGGTGATCGATCACCTCGCCGACGTCTACCAGGCCCGGCTCGAGTTCTCTTTCGACCCCGAGGAGTTCTACGACTTCCAGGTGAACCGGCCCACCTCCCGGCTGCTCTCGCCCACCGAGCGCATCGTCGAGTGGCCCACCACGGAGGTGCTGGTGGCGAGCCTGCCCGAGCGCGACCTCGTCCTCATCGGCGGCCCGGAACCCAACTACCACTGGCGCGAGTACTGCCAGCGGCTGCTGTCGATGATGCGGACGGTGCGCCCCGAACTCGTCGTGCTCCTCGGCGCCCTCCTCACCGACTCGCCGCACTCGCGGCCCGTCCCGGTGGCGGCGACGGCGAGCAACCCTGAACTCGGTTCGGAGCTGGGTCTCGACCTGTCGACCTACGAGGGTCCGACAGGCATCGTGGGCGTGCTGGGCAACGAATGCCAGAGCGCGGGCATGCCCGTCGTGTCGCTGTGGGCGTCGGTCCCGCACTACGTGGCGGAGCCGCCCAACCCGAAGGCGACGCTCGCCCTGCTGGCGAGGCTGGAGGACGTCCTCAACACCCCGCTGGAGACCGGTGACCTCGACCAGGCGGCGGCGACCTGGGAGACGCAGGTCAACGAACTCGTGGAGGACGACCCCGACATCGCCACCTACATCACGGCGCTGGAGGAGAGGCGGGATTCGGAGACCCCGACTCCTACCGGCGACTCGATAGCCGCCGAGTTCGAGCGCTACCTGCGCCGCCGCAACCGCAGGCCGTGACAGGCACCTACACCCACGGCCACCACGCGAGCGTGCTGCGCTCCCACAGGTGGCGGACGGCGGCGAACTCGGCAGCCCACCTGCGGCCGTCGCTGAAGCCCGGGCAGTCGCTGCTCGACATCGGCTGTGGGCCGGGAACCATCACCGCCGACCTCGCCCGCCTCGTCGCTCCCGGCCTCACCGTCGGGCTCGACGCGTCGCAGGAGATCATCGAGCAGGCGCGGGCGAGCGCGACCACCGCCCGGAACCTCTCGTTCCAGGTGGGCGACGCGTACTCCCTGCCGTTCGCCGACGGCAGCTTCGACGTCGTCCACGCCCACCAGGTGCTGCAGCACCTGACCGACCCCGTCGCGGCGTTGCGCGAGTGGCGGCGCGTCGTGGCTCCCGATGGCGTGCTCGCGCTGCGTGAGTCCGACTACTCGGGCATGACGTGGTACCCGCCCTCACCGGGTCTGGAGGAGTGGAACGCGCTCTACCACAGGGTGACCGCCGCCAACCAGGCCGACGCCGACGCGGGCCGCAAGCTGCTGTCGTGGGCCCTGGAGGCGGGGTTCGACGCAGACCGGCTGGAGCCCGGCGCCGGGACGTGGTGCTATGCCGGCGACGACCGCCGGTGGTGGGCAGAGTCGTGGGCGGAGCGTTGCCTGCGCTCGGGCTTCGGTGTGCAGGCGGTCGAGTACGGCCTGGCGGAGCCGGCTGACCTGACCAGGCTGGCTCAGGCGTGGCGCGACTGGGGCGAGGCGCAGGACGGCTGGTTCGTCGTCCTGCACGGCGAGCTCATCGCGCGCTGCTGACCGCCAGTTCCCGGAGCGCGCGGACGACCGCGTCCGGGTCGTCGGCCCGGTAGACGGCGGACCCGGCAACGAAGGTGTCGGCGCCGGCCTCGACGCACTGCTCGATGGTGGCCTCGGACACCCCGCCGTCCACCTGCACCCAGATCTCCTTGCCGAGAGCCTTCACGAGCTCACGGGTGCGGGCGACCTTCGGCATCATGTCCGCCATGAACGACTGGCCGCCGAAACCCGGCTCGACGGTCATGATGAGCACCATGTCAAGCTCGGGCAGCAGGTCGGCGTAGGGCTCGATCGGGGTCGCGGGCTTCAGCGCCATCGCCGCCCGCGAGCCGAGGCCGCGCAGGGTGCGCGCGAGCGCGACAGGGTCCTCGGACGCCTCGATGTGGAAGGTGACAGACTCGCAGCCGGCCTCGGCGTACCCGGGAGCCCACCTGTCGGCGTCGGCGATCATCAGATGCAGGTCCATCGGCAGCGAGGTGTGGTTCCGCAGGCTCTCCACCACCGGCAGCCCGAACGTCAGGTTGGGGACGAACCTGTTGTCCATGACGTCGAGGTGCACCAGGTCGGCGCTCGGTATCCGCGCCACCTCGGCGGCGAGGTCGGCAAGATCGGCGTTCAGGATGCTCGGCGTGATACGGATTCCCACGCCCGACACCCTAGCGGCCCCCGACCCTGCCCCTTCACGGCGCTGGCGCGCTCGCCGGGACGCTCAGGCAGCCCGACGCAGCAGGGCGAGGAACATGGCGTCGGTGGCGTGGCGGTGGGGCCAGAGCTGGACGAAGTCTCCTGCGGCGGCGTCGGGGACCTCGGGGAGGTAATCGGCGGCCCGCAGCACCTCCACGCCCTCGGCGCCCGCGACGACCTCGCGGGTCTCGGCGAGGTGCGGCGAGCACGTGACGTAGGCGACGACACCGCCCGGCAGCGCCGACGCGACGGCCGAGGCGAGCAGGCGGCGCTGCAGCGCCACGAGGCCCGGCAGGTCGGAGGGACGGCGGCGCCAACGGCTCTCGGG
>JAEWIK010000213.1 GCA_023387135.1 Actinomycetes bacterium
CGCCGTTCGTCACCCCCGCCGTCCGGGAGTCCTAGCCGCTCCCGGCCCCCGCGCGCCGGTGGCGCGCCGGCCTCTTGCACCCCGCGGCCCGGCTCTCCAGTTCGGCCGCGCGCCGCATCTCCTCACTGTGCCGGGCGACACGGTGCTGCCCTCGATCCCCCATGCATGGCGTGTTTGACGTCGTGTAGTAGACGGGGTTACTCTCCAACTGGTCATGACAACATGTCGACCGGACGACCTGTGGAGCGAGACCCCACAGCGGACACGAGGTGGTGATTCCGATGCCGGACAAGGTGTTGAAGTACTCCGCCGTGAAGCGGGCGATCTCCGACCGGATAGCGAACGAGCAGTACCCCCTGAACTCGATGATCCCCAGCGAGCGGGAACTCATCGAGACCTTCGGCGTCAGCCGCATCACGGTCCGCAAGGCGATCGACGAGCTCGTCGCCGAGGGCTACCTCTACCGCATCCAGGGCAAGGGCACCTACGTCAAGAGCGACGAGGCGCCGCACGACCTGTTCTCCCTCACGAGCTGCACCGAGGAGATCGAGAGCATGGGGATGACGGCGGCCCGCCGCGTCATCAGGGCCGAGGTGGTGGGCGCCGACAAGCGGCTGGCCGCCACGATGCAGATCGACGAGGGCAGCCCCGTCTTCGTCCTCGAACGCGTCTACTACGCCGACGCGCACCCCATCAACTACACGACCACCCACCTGCCGCTGACCCTGTTCCCGGGGCTCGACAAGCACGACTTCACCGTCGACTCGCTGTACTCGGTGCTCGAACGCCAGTACGGAGTGACCATCTCCAACGCCCGCCGGATGCTCGAGGCCACCCTGGCGGGCGGCGCCGTCGCCAAGCACCTCGAGGTGGCGAAGGGTTCGCCGCTCATCCTCTTCAACTGCGAGACCCACGGCGAGCTGCCGAGCCCGATGGGAGGGACCACCCAGCGGGTCATCGAGGCCTTCACGTGTTGGTACCGCACCGACGTCCACAAGTTCTACATCGACCAAGTCAGGTAGCTGCAGCACCGCCGCTGCCCAAGAAATCACCAAACAGGGAGACACACGCATGTCAGTAGGAGGAAGGGCAACCCGGCTCATCGCCGCGGTCGTCCTCGCCGCGACCCTGGCGCTCAGCGCCTGCTCGTCCGGCAACGCACCAGCCGCCCCCGGTGGGTCAGCACCCGCCGCGGCGGGAGGCAAGATCGCACTCGTCGCCTCGGCGGCGGGCGCCAACGACAACGGCTACAACCAGACGGCCATCGAGGGGCTCAAGAAGCTCGCGGCCGAGAAGGGCGTCGAGTACAAGGTCGTCGAGACCACCACCGACTACCCGGGCACCCTGAAGACCCTCGCCCAGGCGGGCTTCAAGCTGATCTACTCGCTGGAGTACGACTTCACGGCCCTGATCGAGGGCGTCGGCGGCGAGAAGCCGCTGGCCGAGCAGTTCCCCGACACCACCTTCGTGGTCTTCAACGCCAACCCGAACCTGAAGGACGGCAAGCCGATCCACTCCAACGTCATCTCGGTGATGTTCAACGTCAACGAGGCATCGTTCCTCGCCGGCGCGCTCAGCGTGATGGTGACGGAGAACGCAGCGACCCTGTTCGACAGCGCCGCCTACGGCTTCACCCCGGCCCCCGAGGGCCGCAAGGTCGGCTTCATCGGTGGCACGCAGTCGGCGGGCATCTCGGTCTTCTCCGACGGCTACGCCCAGGGCGTGGACTACGCCGCCAAGCAGGTCGGCGCTGACGCCGTCTACACGATGTACTCCACCTTCGATGCCGGCTTCGTCGACACCGCCAAGGGCTCCACCACCGCCGGCACCTACTTCGACCAGGGCGCGAACGTCGTCTTCAGCGTCGCGGGCTCGGTCGGCGACGGTGTCGCCGCCAAGGCCAAGGAGGTCAAGAAGCTCGCCGTGATGGTCGACGCCGACAAGGACGCCAGCCAGCCGGGCAGCGTGCTCACCAGCGTGCTGAAGAACACCAACGTCCCGGTGTACGAGCTGGGCATGAAGATGCTCGACGGCAGCCTCGCGGCCGAGGGTGGCAAGGAAGTCGACTACAACCTCGCCTCCGGCGCCACCGGCGTCACCGACCTGTCGGTCATCGAGAAGTCGGTCAAGTCCGACGATGCCGCCAAGGCCAAGTGGGCAGAGATCAAGAAGTCGCTCGACGACATCGTCGCCAAGATCAAGGACGGCTCCATCAAGGTCAGCAATGCGCAGATCGGGGAGACCCTCGACTACGCGACGCTGACCAACGTCAAGCTCCCCAACTGAGTGGCTGACGGGAGTGAGCAGCATGATCGTTGAGACCGTCGGCCTGTCGAAGAAGTTCGGCGACTTCACAGCCAACGACGCGATCGACCTGCGCGTCGAGCAGGGTGAGATCAAGGCGATAGTCGGCGAGAACGGCGCCGGCAAGTCGACCCTGATGAACATGCTCTACGGGCTGCTCACTCCCACCAGCGGAAGCATCCTCGTCAGGGGGGAGGAGCAGAGCTTCTCCTCCCCGGCGGATGCCATCCGCGCAGGCCTCGGCATGGTCCACCAGCACTTCAAGCTGGTGCCCAGCCTCACGGTCTGGGAGAACATCGTCCTCGGCATCGAGCAGCGGGTCCGCACCAGGATCGGCAGGCTTCCCTTCATCGACGCCCGCAGACAGCAGGCCGACGTGAAGGCGGCCGTCGAGAGGTTCGGCATGGACCTCGACGTCAACGCGAAGGTCGCCGACCTGTCGGTCGGCCTCAAGCAGCGCGTCGAGATCATGAAGATGCTCTACCGGGACGTCGAGATCCTCATCCTCGACGAGCCCACCGCCGTCCTCACCCCGCAGGAGGTCGAGGGCCTGGTCGTCACGCTGCGCGAACTGAAGGCGCAGGGCAAGACGATCATCGTCATCACCCACAAGCTCAGCGAGGTGATGAAGCTGTCCGACAGCGTCACCATCATCAAGCGGGGACGGGTGGTGGCCGACCTCACGACGTCCGAGACCAGCGAGCGCGAACTCGCCCAACTCATGGTCGGACGGGACGTCGTGTTGAGCGTCGCGCGCGACGAGCGCGACTGCTCGGGCCACGACGTCGTCTACTCGGTGACGGGGCTCTCCACCACCGACGAGCACGGCAAGCAGGTGCTCACCGACATCGACCTCGTCGTGCGGCGAGGCGAGGTGCTGGGCATCGCAGGGGTTGAGGGCAACGGCCAGAGCGAACTCCTGCGAGTGCTCACCGGCCTCATGACCACCACCCAGGGCACCGTCATGCTCGAGGGACGCGACCTCACCAACGCCTGGCCGATGGCGCTGCGCCAGGCAGGCGTCGGGATCATCCACGAGGACCGCTACCAGCACGGCCTGTGCCGCGAGCTGACGATCTCCGACAACGCGATCGCCGGCTACCACGAGCGTCCCGACGTCTGCCGGGGCGGCCTGCTGCTGGGCAAGGAGATCGACGCGAAGCGCGACAGGCTGATCGACGAGTACGACATCAGGGTCGCCGACCCCGAGGGCGCCCTCGGCCAGCTCTCCGGCGGCAACGCACAGAAGGTCGTCATCGCACGCGAGTTCGACACTGCCCCCACCCTGCTCATCGCAAGCCAGCCGACCCGCGGTGTGGACGTCGGCTCCATCGAATTCATCCATCGCAAGATCCTCGAACTGCGCGACAAGGGAACCGCCGTGCTGCTGATCTCCAGCGAGCTGTCGGAGATCATGAGCCTCTCCGACCGCATCGCAGTCATGTACAAGGGCGGCATCATCGGTGAGGTCACCGACGTGTCGCACGCCTCCACGACGGCCATCGGCCTGCTCATGGCCGGCGTGGTCGAGCCCGCGGAGGCGGTCCGATGAGGTTCCTTCCGCGTGGTGGGTGGGGCCGGCTCGGCCTCGGCCTGGCGAACTCGGTCATCCCCGTCGTGGCGGCGTTCGCCCTCGGCGCGATCATCATCGCGCTGGTCGGCGAGAACCCGTGGACCACCTACCAGTTCATGTTCAACCAGACGCTGTTCGACGCCGGCGGCTTCCTCAAGACGCTGCACTACGCCACCCCGCTGGTCCTCACCGGCCTGGCCATCGCCATCACCTTCAAGGCCAACGTCTTCAACATGGGCGTCGAGGGCCAGATGCTCGGCGGTGCGTTCACCGCCTGCGTCATCGGCTTCAGCGTCCAGGGCCTGCCCTCGATCGCCCACGTCGGGCTCGCGCTGCTGGCCGCGATCGTGGTCGGCATGCTGCTCGCGCTCATCCCGGCCCTGCTGAAGGCCTACCTCGGGGTCAACGAGATCGTCGTCACGCTGATGCTGAACTACGCGATCATCGAGGTCCTGCGGGTGCTCTCCCAGACGGTGTTCCGCGACGCCTCGTCGGGCTACGTGTCGACCCCCTCGGTGCTCCCGACGGCGATGTTCACCAGGCTGTTCGGGACGAGCCTCACCCTGTTCAGCCTCGTCGTCCTCGTCGTGTTCGCCGCCATGTACGTGGTCTTCGCCCACTCGAAGCTCGGCTACGAGGTGACGGCGATGGGCATCAATCCCGACTTCGCGGAGGCGTCGGGCATGAACGTCCGCCGCAAGATCATGACGATCATGCTGATCAGCGGCGCGCTGAGCGGCCTGGCGGGCGCAGGGTTCATGCTGAGCGAGAAGTTCAAGTACACCCTCGACTTCTCGGGCAACCCCGGCCTCGGCTGGGACGGCATGCTGGTCGCCCTGCTCGGCGGCCACAACCCTGTCGCCGTGCTCATCGCCGCGGTCCTGTACGCAGCCCTGAAGACCGGCGCGGACGCCGTCAGCATCTACTCCTACGTGCCCAAGGAGATCGTGGCGGTCATCCAGGGCCTCATCATCCTGCTGCTGTCCATCCGCTACATCACGCGGAAACCCGGCGGGCGCTCCCGGAAGACCACCCCCACCACGACCGAGCGCCGCGAGCCGGCGGAGGCGGTGAAGGCATGAACATCGAAAAGATCCTCTACGACATGCTGGCGTACAGCGCACCGATCGTCCTGGCGGTGCTGGGCGGCAACTTCGCCCACAGCGCCAATGTGCTGAACATCGCGCTCGAAGGCATGATGCTGGCCGGTGCCTTCACCAGCGTGCTGGTGGTGATCCTGACGGGCAACGTCCTGGTCGGGGTGCTGGCGGGGATCGTCGTCACGATGCTGCTCGGGCTGGTGTTCTCCTACCTGGGCGTCACGAGGCGCGGCAACGTCATCATCGTGGGCCTGGCGGTCAACCTGCTGGCGGCCTCGGGCAGCGCGTTCATCCTCAAGGCGATGAACCTGGCGAACCTGAACGCCAACAGCATCGTGAACGTGTCCGACCTCAAGATTCACATCCCGTTCGTCGAGTCGATCCCCTTCATCGGAGGGGTCGTCAGCGGGCATCCGCCGCTCACCTACGTCGCCTTCCTCGGCATCGCCGTGATGTCGGTGATCATGTACCGCACGCGCTTCGGCGTGTACGTCCGCGTGGTGGGAGAGAACGAGGACGCCGCCGCCAGCGTCGGCATCAAGGCCGACCGCATCAAGTACGCGGCGGTGCTCATCGGGGCCGTCTGCTGCGCGCTCGCCGGAGCCAACCTCGCGCTGGAGAAGATGGCGCTGTTCACCAACGGCATGACGGCGGGCATCGGCTTCATCGCCATCGCCGCCATCTTCTGCGGCCGCGGACGTCCCGGCACCACCTCGCTGTACGCCATCGCCTTCGGCCTGGCCCAGTCGCTCGCCATCAACCTCAACCTGTCGGCGGGGCCGGCGTCGGGCCTGTTCAACACGATCCCCTACATCATGATCGTGGTGATCCTGACGGTGGTCTCCTTCCTGCAGCACAAGAACAGCAAGGCCAGGGGGCTCATCAATGCCTAGTCAGCTCCGCACCGACAGCGATCGTCCCGTCAAGACGGCGATCCTCGTCGTCGACATGGTCTACGACTTCACCAACCCCGACGGGCTCGTCTTCTACCCGGAGAACCTGCAGATCCTGCCGCGGATCGCCGAGGCGGTCGAGACCTGCAGGCGTCACGACGCGCTCGTCATCTACCTGCAGCACCGCTACCGCGCGGGCAAGTACGACAAGAACCTGCTCACCATGCGTCCCAACTGCATCGAAGGGACCGGGGGAGAGCAGATCGATGAGAGCCTCACCGTGCTCCCGGGCGACTACGTCATCCCGAAGCGGCGCTACAGCGCCTTCTACGGCACCGACGTCGACCTCGTCCTGCGCGAGCACGACATCCGCCGCGTCATCGTGGTGGGCACCAAGACGAACTGCTGCATCCGCGCGACCGTCACCGACGCCTACAACCTCGACTACGACGTCGTCGTGATCTCCGACTGCGTGGCGACCAACGACCCGACGGTGAACGCCGTCCATCTCTCGGACATCGACAAGTACCTCGGGACTGTCATCTCGCTCGACCGGCTCCCCGGGCTGCTGGAGGCTGAGTAACAGTGCCTCGCGTCGACGCCGTGATCAGCGGCTACGTCAGCATGGACAGGATCATCGAGGTCGCCTCGCCCCTGCGCACCGGCTACACGTCGCTGGTGACCAACCGTGACAACGCGTCGATCCACTACGGCGGCTGCTCGATCAACATCGCCTACGGGATGGCTAGGCTCGGCCTGACCACCATGCCCTGCATCAGGGTCGGGGCCGACTACTCCGACATCGGCCTGGAGCGCTTCCTCACCGAGGCGGGCATCTCCACGGCGGCGGTCGGCGTCGTCGAGGACGAGATGACGTCCAACTGCTACCTCATCGAGGACGCCCAGGGCGAGCACGTCACCGTCTACTACCCCGGTGCGATGGACGGACGGCACTTCCGTCCGCTCGACCCGGCGCTGTTCGCCGGCGTCAGGCTCGGCGTGATCACCGTCGGCGCCGAACCCGACAATCGCGAGTTCCTCGACCGCTGCCGCGAGCAGGGGGTGCCGGTCGCCTTCGGCATGAAGGGCGACTTCTCGGCCTTCCCCGACGGCTTCCTGTCGGAGGTTCTCTGCTACAGCTCGGTCATCTTCCTCAACCGCGCCGAGAGCGCCGCCATCAAGGAGAAGCTCGGCCTGGCCGACATCACCGAACTGTTCGGTTCGCAGCGCCTGCGCTACCTCGTCGTCACCGCGGGCGGCGACGGCAGCGTCTGCTACGAGCGGGACGGGTCTGGGACGACGTCGGTGGCGGTTCCTGTCGTCAGCGGCGAAAGGGTGGTCGACACCACGGGTTCGGGGGACGCCTACATCGCCGGCTTCCTCTACGGCTACCTCGACGGGCGCCCGGCCCTGGAGTGCGGACGGCTCGGCGCCACGCTCGCGTCCTTCGTCGTCGAGGCGCGCGGCTGCTGCACGGCCCTGCCGACCCCCGACGCCTTCTGGCAGCGCTACAACCACACCTTCGGAGAGGACTCCCCACGATGACGACCCTGTACCTCAAGGCTGACGACAGCATCGCAAGGTACGTGATCCTCTCGGGGGACCCGTGGCGCGTCGAGACCCTCGCCGGCATGCTGGACGACCCTCGCCATGTCGCCTTCGCCCGTGAGTTCAACACCTACACGGGCTCCTACAAGGGAGTACCCGTCACCGTCTCGTCGACGGGCATCGGCGCGCCGTCCGCCGCCATCGCGATGGAGGAGCTCTACGAGTGCGGCATGGAGGTCGCCGTCCGCATGGGCACCGTGATGGCGCTGTCGGACGACCTGCTCGGCAGGTTCATCATCCCCGTCGCCTCGATGCGCGAGGAGGGGACGACCGCCGCCTACGCGCCGCCCAGCTACCCCGCGGTCGCCGACCCCGACCTGATGGTCGCGCTCAACGAGGCGGTGAGCGCCGCCGGGGCGCAGTACGTCAACGGGCTGAACTGCACAGTCGACGCCTTCTACACGCATATGAAGGAGTCGAAGCTGTCGCGGCAGCGGGGGATCGACCTCCACCCCGGCTTCGACAGGCTGCGCGACCTCGGGGTGGCGGGGCTCGACATGGAGAGCAGCTGCATCCTCACGCTGGGCAGGCTGATGGGGATCCGCGCCGCCGTCGTCACCCTCGCCACCGTCCTCGAAGGACTCAAGGACGCGCTCCAGGGCCAGGCCCGCACCGATGCCGAGGCCCTGCTCTGCCGGGTGGCCCTCGACGGCATCCACAGGTTCGCACGAAAGGACGCATGACATGGCAACGCAGGATTACTTCGGACCGGGCAAGCAGTTCATCCTCGGGATGGTGCACTGCCTGCCGTTGCCTGGGACGCCGAAGTTCGACGGGAACATGACGCGGATCATCGACCAGGCGGTCTCCGACGCCCAGACCCTCGAACGCGCGGGAGTCGACGCCGTCATCGTGGAGAACATGGGTGACGACCCGTTCGGCATCCAGCTCGATCCCCCGCAGAGCATGGCGCTCGCCGCGATCAGCGCGCTGGTGAAGCAGGCGGTCGGCATCCCCGTCGGCATCGACGCGGCGCTCAACGACTACAAGACCTCGCTGTCCATCGCGCAGGCCATCGGCGGCGACTTCGTCCGCCTGCCGGTGTTCGTCGACACCGTCGACTTCTACGGCTGCGGGATCGTGCAGCCGTGCGCCCGCGAGGCCATGTACTACCGCAAGGCCATCGGCGCCGAGAACGTCAGGGTGTTCGCCGACATCCAGGTCAAGCACACGCACATGACGCTGCCCAGCGTGACCATCGAGGACTCGGCCCGGGCGGCCCGCGACTGCGGCGCCGACGCCCTGATAGTGACGGGCTCCCGGATCGGCGTCGAGACACCGATCGACCTGATCCAGCGTGCGAAGCGCGTCGTCGACATCCCCGTCATCGCCGGCAGCGGCGTGAAGACGACGAACATCGCCGAACAACTCTCCATCGCCGACGGTGCCATCGTCGGCAGCAGCCTCAAGGAGGGCGGGGACATCAGCAACCCCGTCTCGTACGACCTCACCCGCGCCCTCGTGGACGCGCTCGGACGAAAGGACCACTGACTGTGATGCGACCCATGAAGCTCGGCGGGAGCGAGTTGGTGTTCGGGCAGGGATGCCTCGAACACCTGCGCACGCTGAAGGGCCGCAGGGCGGTCATCGTCATGCGTGGCGACAGGTTCGCCCGCAACGGCATCCTCGACATCGTCGGCGAGCACCTGGCGGCGGCGGGCATCGAGTGGAAGGTGTTCGACGGCGTCGAGCCCGACCCCAAGTTCTCGTCGGTGAAGGCGGGCGCCGACCTCATGAAGGAGTTCGGGCCGGACGTGATCATCGCGCTCGGCGGCGGCTCGGCGATGGACGCCGCCAAGGCCATGTGGGTCTTCTACGAGCACCCCGAACTCGCCGACCTGGCGGACCTGCTGCCGCCGAAGAAGATCCCGCCGCTGCGGCAGAAGGCCCGCATGGTGTGCATCCCGTCCACCAGCGGCAGCGCCAGCGAGGTGAGCCGCAGCATCGTCATCTCCGACGACGAGAGCGGCACCAAGCACGGCATCGGTGACATGGAGATGGTGCCCGACATCGCGATCTGCGATCCGCTGGTCACCGCCACGATGTCACCGCGCGTCACCGCCGACAGCGGCATGGACGCCCTCACCCACGCGATCGAGGCCTTCGTCTCGACCAGGGCCAACTACCTGAGCGACATCCTCGCGCTGGCGGCGGCCAAGGACATCATGGAATCCCTGCCGGCGGCGTGCAGCCACGGCGACGACCTCGAGGTGCGCGAGCGGATGCTCAACGCCTCGATGGTGGCGGGGCTGGCGTTCACCAACGTGTCGCTGGGGATCGTCCACTCGATGGCCCACTCGCTGGGCAGCCACTTCGGGATCGCACACGGCTTGGCCAACGCCGTCCTGCTGCCCTATGTCGTGGAGTTCAACAGTGCCGACGAGGTCGCGCGCGGCAGGTACCGCCAGCTCGCCGAGGCCATCGACGCCGACGACCTGGCCAGCGGCCTGCGCTTCCTGTGCGCGAGGGTGAACGTCCCGTCCTCGCTGCGCGAACTCGTGCCCGACGAGCGCGACTTCATGGACAGGCTGCCCGCGCTGGTCGAGATGGCCCAGGCCGACGGCTGCACGAAGACCAACCCGATCGTGCCGACCCCCGAGCAGTTCCGTGAGCTGTACCTGGCCGCGTACAACGGCGAGGTGCGTTGATGAAACTGATCTGCTACCTGTCGAACGGCTACCCGAGCCTCGCCGACAGCGCGGAGATCGCGCGCTGGTACGCCGAGTCGGGGTGCGACCTGGTCGAGATCGACCTGCCTGCGCGGGACCCGTACCTGGAAGGCGAGTACATCGCCGGGAGGATGGCGTCCGCCCTGGCGGCGTGCGACGACTACGACGCCTACATGGCCAACATCGTGGGCATCGCCGAGGCGTCCCCCGACCTGCGGATCCTCGTGCTCGCCTACGAGCAGACCGTCGTCGAGATCGGGGTGGAGAAGTTCATCGCCTTCTGCACCGACAACGAGTTCCTGGACGTGATCCTCGTCGGGCTCGCCAGCGACGAGGTGAAGAACCGGCTGATCGAGCGCGGCATCAGGGTGTCCTGCTATGTGCAGTTCCACATGGACCCGGCGGAGATCGAGTCGGCCAAGCAGTCGAACGGCTTCGTCTACCTGCAGGCGAGGCCGGCTCCCGGACAGGTCAATCCCGCCTTCCCGACCCTCGCCGACTGTGTCGCCGAACTGCGGCGCCAGGGCATCGAGCGGCCCATCTACTGCGGAGTGGGCGTGGCGACCCCCGAGGACTTCGCCGACGTCCGCGACGCGGGTGCCGACGGTGCTTTCGTCGGGAGCACGATCCTGCGCCTCTACCAACAGCCCGACGTGCTTCGCGCGACGATCAGGGCGTTCAAGCAGGCCCCGGTGGACCAGCCGGTCTAGTCCTGCGACCCTCGCCCAGGATGTGCCAGCCGCCATCACCCCGGAGATGCCACCACGGGTCATTGCAGCGTGTCGAGTCGCACGGTGAGGTAGATGT
>JAEWIK010000237.1 GCA_023387135.1 Actinomycetes bacterium
GTCGACGACGACGTCGTCCTCGGAGACAGTGGGCTCGGCCTCCATGCGGTCCAGCGGGAGGCCGCCGCCGCCCGGACGGTTGCGCCGGTTCTGGCGGTCACGATTGCGGCGACGCCTGCCGCGGCGCCCGCTGCCGAAGTCGTCGTCGAGGGAGTCGGAGCGCTGCTGCTGCGACTGGCGCTGGGGCTCGGGCGCCGACGGAGCCTCTGCAGGCTCCTGCTGGCGGTCCTGCTGCTGGCGGTCCGACTGCTGCCTGTCACGGCCGCGGCGGCCCCTGCCACCCTCGGCGCGGAGCGCTTCGAGCCTGGCGGCGACGTCGTCGTTGGTCGACTCGACCTCGCCGCCCTCGACGCCCTGCCGCTCGGCGGGCTGGCGATCCTGCTGCTGGCGGTCCTGTTGCTGGCGATCCTGCTGGGGACGCTCCTGCCGTTCGGTGCGCTGGCGCCCGGCCGGAGCGGCATCGGCGTTCACCAACTCGGGCTGGGCGGTGTCGGAGCCCGCGGTCTCGGTCTTCGCGCGACGAGACCTGGCGGGCCTGGTGGCGGTGGTGGCCTGGGAGGACTGGGCCTGCGTGATCGCCTCGACGAGCGCACCCTTGCGCAGGCCGGAGGCACCCTTGATGCCCATGGAGGAGGCCAGCTGCTTCAGTTCGGGGAGCAGCATCGATTCGATGTTGCGCGAACGAGCACCGGCTGCCGACGTCGGGTTGAGCGTGTCGGTCACTGAATTCCTTTCGGAACGGGGATATGCAACCCGGCTGCGACAAGGGTAAACATGTGGCTGCCGGTGGCTGACTAGCGAATCCAGATCCTGCTGACGCCCGGTTGACTCAGATGGCGTTCACTTCGACGGGCGACCCGTCACGCCCGATCTGTGGGGCGCTTCGCGGTTCTGCGATGCCCCAACGATAGCACCGCGCCCCAACGCGTCCCCAATCCCCGACCGCGGCACGCCTGCCCCGACGAGGGGTCTAGCCGAACCCCGGGCCTCGGTCGTAGCATTCCTGCTATGTCTCGTACTGCTCCTACGACGCCACCCCGCCCGGCGGGCCGCGAGGACACCGTCATCGAGGTGCGCGACCTCCGGATGCGCTACGGCAGCAGGGACGTCCTCACCGGAGTGTCCTTCACCGCCCGCCGCGGTGAGGTGCTCGCCCTGCTCGGACCGAACGGCGCCGGCAAGACCACCACCATCGAGATCCTCGAGGGCTTCAGGGCGCCGTCGGCGGGCGAGGTGAGCGTCCTCGGCACCGACCCGCTCCGCGGCGACGAGGAATGGCGGGCGCGACTCGGCGTCGTCCTGCAGTCCTGGCGCGACCACGCACGATGGACGGTCGGCGAACTGCTGCACTACATCGCACGGTTCTACGGGCCCTACTCCACCCCCGAGATCCCGCGTCCGTGGGACGTCGATGAACTCATCGCCACGGTCGGCCTCACCGAGCACGCCGGCGCCAGGCTCAAGAGCCTGTCCGGCGGCGAACGTCGACGCCTGGACGTGGCGGTCGGCATCGTCGGGCGGCCCGAACTGGTGTTCCTCGACGAGCCGACGGCGGGGTTCGACCCGCACGCCCGGCGCGAGTTCCACGACCTCGTGCACAGGCTGTCCGACTTCGAGAACACGACGATCCTGCTCACCACGCACGATCTCGACGAGGCGGAGAAGCTCGCCGACCGCATCCTCATTCTGGACGGCGGCAGGATCGTGGCCGACGGGTCGGCGAACGCGCTCGCCAGCGAGTTGGCGACGACCTCGGAGGTGCGCTGGACGTCGGACGGGCAGCGGCAGGTCCACGCCGCCACGGGCGACCCGACGGGGTTCGTCCGCGAACTGCTCGCAGGCACCCCCGACGCGTCCGACCTCGAGGTGCGCAGGGCGAGCCTCGAGGACACGTACATGGCGCTCGTCCACAGGGCCGAGACCGGCCAGGCCAGGACGACCGAGGAACCGCAGGAGGTCGCACGATGAACGACTCACGCATGGTGGCGATCCGCGCAGGGCTGAGCCGGGGCTGGCTCGAGACCAAGCACTCGCTCCGGGAGCCGGGTGACGTGCTGTGGTACTTCCTCATGCCGGCCATCTACGCGCTGGTCCTGGTGTTCATGCGCGACAGCACGATCCCGGGCACCGGCTTCAGCCTCGGGGCCATGGTGCTGCCGAGCCTGGTCGGGATGAGCATCGGTTTCGGGGGCCTGACAGGCCCGGCTGGGACGATCGCCGTCGACCGGGAGGACGGCACCCTGCTGCGGGCCAAGGCGACCCCCCACGGCATGATCGGCTACGTCGTCGGCAAGCTCATCGTCGTCGCCCTGACGACCGTCGTCAGCCTCGCCCTGCTGGCGCTGCCCGGCCTGCTCGTGGCCGGCGGCCTGCGGGTGGACGCGCGGACCTGGCTCACGCTGATCCCGCTGGTCGTCATGGGCCTGCTCGCCACGGTTCCGATCGGGATCGCGCTCGGCTCGCTGCTGAAGAACTCCGCGCAGTCGGGCCTCCTGCTGCTGGCGTCGATGTTCCTGGTGGTCCCGTCCGGCATCTTCTACCCGATCACCGCGCTGCCGACCTGGCTGCAGTGGATCGGGCAGGTCTTCCCTTACTACTGGCTCGGCATCGGGGCGCGGTCGGCGCTGCTGCCTGACGCCATGGCCGCGGCCGAGATCGGCGGTTCCTGGCGGACGGTGGAGACCTTCGCCGTACTGGGAGCCTGGGCGGTCGTCGGCCTGCTGCTCGCTCCCGTCGTCCTGCGACGGATAGCCCGCGGCGTCTCGGGCTCGGCGGTCGCGGAGGCGCGCGAACGCTACATGTCCCAGGGCTGGTGAGATGGCGAACGACCAGGGTGACGTCGTCCACAACCGGATCGCGATGCTGCGGGCCGAGCGGCGGATCTCCCGCCGCGAACTGGCCGAGGCGATCGGCGTCCACTACCAGACGATCGGCTACCTCGAACGGGGTGAGTACAGCCCGTCGCTGCATCTCGCGCTGCGCATCGCCGCCTACTTCGGGGTCGCGGTGGAGGTGGCGTTCTCGCTCACTCCCTTCCCCCGCCTGGGGGAATGACCACCCTGCGAGGGAGTCAGCCGACGGTGGCCAGGTCGGAGAACGCGACGTCGAACAGCGCCGAGAGTTCGGCGAGGTTCGCCGCCACCGGGAACTGCGGGAACTCTGCCACCACGTTGGCGGGCGGGTGGATGAGGATGCCCCTGTCGGCCTCGGCCAGCATCGCGGTGTCGTTGTAGGAGTCGCCCGCCGCCACGACCGTGTAGTGGAGGGAGTGGAACGCCTTCACCGCCGCCCGCTTGGAGTCGGGCTGGCGCAGCCGGTAGCCCACCACCCTGTCGCCGGCGACCTCGAGCCTGTGGCACAACAGCGTGGGGAAACCCAGCCGCTCCATCAGCGGCATGGCGAACTCGTAGTAGGTGTCGGAGAGGATCACCACCTGCGCGCGCCTGCGCAGTGAGTCGAGGAACTCCGCCGCGCCCGGCAACGGGCCCATCTCCGCGATCACGCGCTGGATCAGCGACAGGCCGATGCCGTGCGCGTCGAGGATCTCCAGCCGCCGCCGCATCAGGACGTCGTAGTCGGAGATGTCCCTCGTGGTGAGGCGCAACTCCTCGACGCCGGTGCGCTCGGCGACGTTGATCCAGATCTCGGGGACGAGCACGCCCTCCAGGTCCAGCGCTGCGAGCTGCATTCAGCGGCCCTCCACCCTCATGACCTGCACCCCGGGCTCGACCTCGGGGAAGCCTTCGAGCTCGGCGAGGGTCGCGCGGAGCTGCTCGTCCCTGGCGAGGTGGGTCATCACCCCGAGCCGCGCGCGCGGGCCGCGCTCGGATTCCTCGCCGCCGTCCTGCCTGACTGCCTGCAGCGACACCTGGTTGGTGGCGAAGCAGGAGGCGACCTTCGCGAGCACGCCCGGCTCGTCCTGCACGTGCAACGAGACGTAGTAGCGCGACACCGCGTCGCCCGGCGGGGTGATGCCCCTGGCCGAGTAGGCGGACTCCCCCGGCCCCACGGCGCCGCGAACGCGGTTGCGCGCGGCGGTGACGAGGTCGCCGAGCACCGCCGACGCCGTCGGCGAACCGCCCGCACCGGGACCCATGAACATGAGCCGTCCGGCGTAGCGCGACTCGATGAACACCGCGTTGTAGGCGCCGTTGATGGTGGCGAGCGGGTGGGCGGTCGGGACCATCGTCGGATGGACGCCCACGGCGATGCTGCCGTCGGCCGAGAGCGTGCAGGTGGCGAGCAGCTTGATGACGCAGCCCATCTCCTTCGCCGCCGCCACATCGGCGAGCGTGACCCCGGAGATGCCTTCGCGATCGACGTCGCTCAGCCGCACCCTGGAGTGGAAGGCCAGCGAGGCGAGGATGGCTGCCTTCGCCGCGGCGTCGTAGCCCTCGACGTCCGCCGTCGGGTCGGCCTCGGCGTAGCCCAGCGCCTGCGCCTCGGCGAGCACCTCGTGGAAGTCGGCTCCCGCCGCGTGCATCTTGTCGAGGATGAAGTTCGTCGTGCCGTTGACGATGCCCTTCACCGCGAGCACCTCGTCGCCGACCAGCGACTCGCGCAGCGGACGGATGATGGGGATGGCTCCCGCGACGGCGGCCTCGTAGTAGACGTCGACGCTGTGCTCGGCGGCGGCGCTGTAGATCGAGCCGCCGTCCTCGGCGAGCAACGCCTTGTTGGCCGTCACCACCGACGCGCCGGCGCCGATGGCGCTCAGGATCAGGCCGCGGGCAGGTTCGATGCCGCCCAGCAACTCGATCACCAGGTCGATGTCGCCGCGGGTGACGAGCCCTTCGGCGTCGCCGGTCAGCAGCGTCCTGTCGATGCCCGGGCGATGCTTGGAAAGGTCGCGGACGGCGATCCCCACCAGCTCCAGCGGGCGTCCCACCCTCGCGCGCAGGTCCTCCGCCTGGGTGATGAGGATGCGGGCCACCTGGGAACCGACCACGCCGCACCCGAGCAGGGCGACCTTCAACGGCTTGTTCGTCTTCGTCACGTCTCTCACTCCCCGGCGCCGGTGTCGAGGGCCAGCACGTCGTCGAGGGTCTCGCGGCGCAGCAGGGTGCTGACCCTGCCGTCCAGCACCGAGACGACGGGCGGCCGTGGCGTGTGGTTGTAGTTGCTCGCCATCGAGCGGCTGTAGGCACCCGAGGCGGGCACAGCGATCAGGTCGCCGACCCGGACGTCGGCGGGCAGGAACTCGTCCCGGACGAGGATGTCGCCGCCCTCGCAGTGCACCCCCACCACACGGGACACGACGGGCTCGGCCCCCGACGTGCGAGAAGCGAGCGCGGCGGAGTACTCGGCCGCGTAGAGCGCCGGACGGATGTTGTCGCTCATGCCGCCGTCCACCGAGATGTAGCGGCGGTTCATGCCGCCTCCCACCTCGACGTTCTTGACGGTCCCCACCCTGTACAGCGCGAGCCCCGCCGGGCCGACTATCGCCCGGCCGGGTTCGAGGGAGATCCTGGGGACCGGGAGGCCGAAGCCGCGACACTCGTGCGCGACTATCTCGCGCAGGCCGGCGGCGAGCTGCTCGGGAGCCGCCGGGTCGTCCTCCTTGGTGTAGGCGATGCCGTAGCCGCCGCCGAGGTCGAGTTCGGCAAGTTCGGTGCCGGTGGCCTCCTTGAACTGGCTGAAGAGCTTGAGAGTCCGGCGGGCCGCGACCTCGAAACCGTTGGTGTCGAAGATCTGAGAGCCGATGTGCGAGTGCAGCCCGAGCAGGTCGAGGTAGGGGCTGTGGTAACAGCGGACCATGGCTACCAGCGCCTGGCCGCCGGCGATCGAGAAGCCGAACTTCTGGTCCTCGTGGGCGGTG
>JAEWIK010000317.1 GCA_023387135.1 Actinomycetes bacterium
GTGCTCCCCCGCGAGCCCGTCGCGGCGTCCCCCTCGGCCACCTCGCTCGGCGGGAGTTGGAGGTCGAAGAAGCCCGGGCGTGGAATCACGCGGTCAGGCGCGCGGGCCCGGTTGGGTCAGCGTCTCCCACTTGCGACCGTTCCAGTACCGAAGCATCGTGGGGTCCACTGGATCCGTATACCAGCCAGGGGGTGGCCCTACGGGCGGCTTGGGTCTCCGGTCCCTTGATGTCGCCCAGCGCCACATCCACGCCGCAAAGGCCACGATGAGCGGCGGCCATGGGTCGGTGTAGCCGAGCTGCCAGACGATGATCGCAGCCACCCAGGCCACAGCCCAGGCGAGCGTGATCCATTTGTCACGTGCCCGCTTCGTCATGACTGCTACTCACCTCCCAGGGGCCCGCCCATGAGACCTGTCCTGCAGCGGCACGCCAAGAACAGCGCGGCCACTCGCCCGCCCGAGCCTGCCGACAGGAGCCGTCGCTTTCACCGGAACGTCGCTGAGCGTCGATGCAAGACGGAGGTGCACTCGTCATTGAGCGGTGGGCGTTGAAGCTCGCTGCTTGCGCCTCCGGGCGCGCCAGCATTCGGCGAGTGCCCACACCCCGACGAACAACAGCGGCACCCAAGTAAGAGGTCTCTGGTAGATGTACCAGGAGACGAACAACCCGGTGGCTAGCCAGAACACGCCATACAGAACTGTCCATACGAGCGAGGTGTTCTTCATGCTGGCCCGTCCAGGACTGAGGGTGGCTGTATTGATGTCACCGCCTTGGTTCGGGTGACGCGCCACCCCTCGGCTGCTGGGAAGGACTGGCCGATCTCCTGTTCCAGTTTCTGCCAGAGCTGCCGAGGGCACGTGAACTGGATCGGCATGCCGGGTTCGAGATCGGTGACGAACTCTTTGACATACGGGGTCAGGGCAGCACGGAACCGGCGCCCTGATCCCGCGCCGACAGGCGTGGCGTAGTGCGCGTGCACCTTCACGTACGGCTTTGCAGGGTCTCGGACGAGCATCAGCCCGAGCAGCGCGTCACCGCGGGAACTGATGAGCACCTGCTGGCGAGGATCACTGAGGTGGCGTGCGGTGAGCACTGCCCAGCCGAGGGTGACGGTGATCGTGGCAGCGAAGGTGTAGATGAGCAGCAGCCAGAATGGGCCGAGATTGAGCAGCCACAGCACGCCCGCCGTCCACAACGCCGTACCCCCCACTAGTAGGGGCAGTACGCCGCTCCGGACGCTCGCCGGCACCGCCCACAGCAGGGCGTGGAAGATCTCGCTTCGGGTGGCCATGCGAGCAACACCATCCCCGATCGGAACGAAGTTGAAGGGCTCTTGTGGTTCTGGGACTGGAGGTTCCGGGTGCGCGGTTGCCCAAGCGGCAACAAACGCGTCATCGTCGGAGTTGCCCGGGTTGACCGGTGTGACCCCGGTCGCTCGCCACAGTGCTTCGATCAGCCACTGCCCTGGGCCCCTGACGGCGTAATTGCCGAGCGTGAGGGGATCGTCGGCGGCATGTTCCAGAACCACGACGAGTCGTTTCGTTTGTTGGATGTCGTCCCAGTACCTGGCGTACAACGGGTCTACGCCCCGTAGTTCGGCGGCATCGGTCGGGCCGATGTCGTCCCAGCCGATGTGTTCCAGTTCACTCATGCGTGAACGCACCAACTCCGGGTTGTGGACAGTCAAGACGGCGACAACACGATCCGGCTCGATGTCGTTGTCGACAACGTACTTCCGGAACCGCTTGATAGGTAGCCGCTGCGCGCCTTCAAACGACATCACCAGGTCGGTCGCCGCAGCGAGCGAGTTGCCTGGGCTCAGGCTGGGTGTTGCTGTCACGTGGCCGTTCCTCTCCATCGTGGTGGCCCGTGGGGGTGGCACCTGAGGACACCACCCCCACGGGGGCGGATCAGATCACAACTCCGGGGATCAGAGGGGCCCGCCGTAGAAACAGTGGGTGCCGGGGCTGCGATTGTACGGGTGGTAGTGGTAAAGGAAGCCCGAACCCGTCTTGCCGTGAACTTCCGGGCCGACGGCAGGGCTTCGTACCCAGTTGCAGAGAGTCTTCGCCCGGGCGGACGTGACAGCCCATACATCCTGCCCCGCCTTGCCCCGCTTCGTCGCCTGGGCGTCGGTCATGCCGATCGGGTCGATGAACACCTTGTTGCCTTGTCGCATCGCGGGATAGAAATCACGGCGCTTGGATGCCTGCTCCGCTCGATAGGCCGTCATGATGTTTGACACAGCCTTCGCAGCGGCAACAAACAACACTGTGCCAATCACAATTGCGGTGCCCACGGCGATCCATTTAAGGATCGTTCCGAGGCCGATCGCGCCCAGCGCGATGGGGATGACCCAGACGAGCGATTGAATTGGTTGATCACTGTCATAGTGGAGTGTCTCACCGGTTTTCGGGTTGACAAGATCGAAAACGACACCGTCTTCGGTCATCGTCTGAATGTCCACCAAGAACGTCGTCGATGCCTTGTGGCCGTCGATCACATCGGTGACTGTGAACGTCGCCGTACCATCGCTTTCGATGACCAGGTCGAACTCCGAATCGTCAGTCCGGTCCGCCGATTCAACTTCGACGCTGACTTCATCAGGGCTTACATCGACATCTTCAAGGTTTAGGCCGTCGGACTCAAGGCCTTTCTCCAGAGCCTGTTCGATGGCTTCAGGGGAGGTTTCCGTACCGGACGCCGGCAGCACAACTGGGGTGACGGTATTCCCTCCGGTGGGTGTCGCTGCGGCGACTTCGGCCGTCTGTCCGATCGCTAGGACGATTGAGACGACAAGCCCCGTGTGTGCGAGCGCTCTTACCATACTTGACCTTTCCGTTCGCTTGACTCTTGGCGAGCTACCTATTCCCTGCTCGCCACGTAATCCGAGGCGGTGGCAGACCTCCCTTCTGAGATGGCGGAGACGAGTTCATGGACCACGAGTGCGGCTGCGGCGGACGTGCCACTCACCACCGTCTCGTGGCCCGTGTCATCGAGGGCGCGCACGTCGACGCCGCGCTCCCATGCCGTGACCCCCGTCTGAGCGGACACTCTCCACGGAGTGCCGTCAGTGTCGAGGGCGCCGACCGAGACAACGCCGGGAAGCCTCGCCGGGTAGTCTGCGGGTAGCCTCCCAGTGTTTCCGGCCGCAGCAATCACAACAGCACCCGATCCGGTGGCCTGCGAGATCGCCGCTTCGAGCCCTGAAGTCGACTGTCGGAAGCCCGACGTGATGAGAATCACGGTCGCCCGCCTCGCCGTGGCATCGATGATCGCAGCCGCCATTGCTTCCCGGCCAGACGTCTCCCGAGACATGACGTCATAGCTCAGGAGTTCCACGTTCTCGGGAGACAGGGGCTCTGCGTCGATGACGCCAAGAACCAGGGACGCCATCATCGTCCCGTGCGGGTCGGGCGCTCGATTGGTTAGGCGCTCGATTGAGTACCCGCGAAATGCCGGAAGATCATTGTTCACGCTGCCGTCGACCAGGGCGACCACAACCGTTTCCACTGAAGCCGGAGAGCAGGCGGTCAAGAGAGCGCAGATCAGCGCCATCACTCCGACGCATGACAGCCACCGTTGTGGAGCCCGCGCTGGCCCTGCTGCAAGTGACATCTCGGTGCGCCTTTGATCGGGGGCAGGTCGAGATCGGCACGTTAACGTGCGATCGCATGCCTCGGTGCCGGGTTAAGTGACTCTTTAGAAACCGTGATTTGGCACAGAAATGTGACATAACGGGCGGATGGTGTCCGGTTTCTCCGTTGGCTACGCCGTCCGTCGACCGAGCGCCCTCCGGCCCACTGTGAGTGGCTTGTCGCGGCTGAGATCTTCCTGAGGAGGGAGGCAGTGCCACCGGGGCCTGGGGACGCGCCGCTCTTCGCGTCCCCGGTCAGGTGGCGACGAGCGGCATACGGGTTGTCGGAGCGGGGCCGTAGCATGGCGGGGTGTCCTCGTCCTTGCCGGTGTCAGTGCTGCGGACCACGTTCGGGTATGACTCCTTTCGCGGTGAGCAGGCGGAGATCATCGACCACGTCGTGGCCGGGGGTGACGCCGTGGTGCTCATGCCCACCGGTGGCGGCAAGTCGTTGTGCTACCAGGTTCCGGCGATGGTCAGGGACGGCGTCGGGGTCGTCATCTCGCCGCTGATCGCGCTCATGCACGACCAGGTGACGGCGCTGGAAGCACTCGGCGTGCGGGCGGGCTTTCTCAACTCGACGCAGGATCGTGCCGAGCAGCGGGCCACGGAGGCGGCGGCCCTCGCCGGCGAGCTCGACCTGCTCTACCTCGCCCCCGAACGCCTCGACCTCGGGCGCACCCAGGAGTTCCTCGACAGGCTCACGATCTCGCTGTTCGCCATCGACGAGGCGCACTGCGTCTCCCAGTGGGGCCACGACTTCCGGCCCGAGTACCTGAAGCTGTCGATCCTGGGCGACCGCTGGCCGGGAGTGCCGCGGCTCGCGCTCACCGCGACCGCCACCCCCGCCACCCGGCGGGAGATCGTCGAGAGGCTGGGCCTCGCCTCCGCCCGCACCTTCGTCGCGAGCTTCGACAGGCCCAACATCACCTACAGGATCGAGCCCAAGCAGCAGCCGCTCAAGCAGCTCGTCTCGCTCCTCACCACCGAACACGACGGCGACGCGGGCATCGTCTACTGCCTCACCCGCAAGTCGGTCGAGGCCACCGCGGAGGCGCTGGTGGCACAGGGCATCCAGGCGCTGCCGTACCACGCCGGCCTGCCGGGTCCGGTGCGCTCGGCCAACCAGTCGCGCTTCCTGCGGGAGGACGGGGTCGTCATGGTCGCGACCATCGCCTTCGGCATGGGGATCGACAAGCCCGACGTGAGGTTCGTCGCCCACCTCGACCTGCCGCGCAGCATCGAGGGCTACTACCAGGAGACGGGACGCGCGGGCCGCGACGGGTTGCCCGCCACCGCCTGGATGGCGTACGGCCTCGCCGACGTCGTGCAGCAGCGGCAACTCATCGAAGGCTCCGAGGGCACCCCCGCGCACAAGCGCCTGCTGGGCCAGCACCTCGACGCCATGCTCGGGCTCTGCGAGACGCTGCGCTGCCGCAGGCAGTTGCTGCTCGAACACTTCGGCGAGACGTCCGGGCCGTGCGGCAACTGCGACACCTGCCTGACGCCGCCGAACTCGTGGGACGGCACCGTCGCGACCCAGAAGCTGCTCTCCACCGTCGTCAGGCTGCGCCGCGAGCGCCACCAGTCCTTCGGCGCCGGGCAGGTCATCGACATCCTGCTCGGCAGGCGCACGCCGCGGGTCGAGCAGTGGCGGCACGACGAGCTGAGTACCTTCGGCATCGGCACCGAACTCTCCGAACTCCAGTGGCGCGCCGTCGTGAGGCAACTGCTGGCGGCGAGGCTGCTGGCCGTGTCGACAGACGGCCACCAGACCCTCGAACCCACCGACGCCTCCTGGGAGGTGCTGCGCGGCGAGCAGCAGGTGCTGCTCCGGGAGGACCCCGTCGCCAAGGCGGGCGCGACGAAGAAGCGGACGGCGGGCGGCTCTTCCCGCTCCGCGGCCGCGAGTTCGCTCGCCGGCGACGAGCGCGAGCTCTTCGAGCGGCTGCGCTCGTGGCGTGCCGAGACAGCACGGGCGGGGTCGGTGCCCGCCTATGTCGTCTTCCCCGACACGACGCTCGTGGCCATCGCGCAGCGGCGCCCGGCGTCCCTCGACGCGCTGGCGGGCATCAGCGGGATCGGCGCGAAGAAACTCGAGCTGTACGGCGAGGCGGTGCTCGCCGCCGTCGCGGCGGCGTAGCGGGAGAATCGTCGCCATGGCTGAACTGGTGGCGCTCTACGGCGAGGACGGCAGGCCGACGGGAGAGGTCGTCGACCGCGCCGAGATGAGGGCCCGCAACCTGCGTCACGCCGCCACGCTCGTCGTGGTCCTCACCAGCGAGGACCTCGTCTACGTCCATCGGCGGACCGACACCAAGGACGTCTACCCGGGCTACTACGACTTCGCGGCGGGCGGGGTGATGCAGGCGGGGGAGGAACCCGACGAGTCGGCCGCCAGGGAGGTCGCCGAGGAACTCGGCGTGACGGGCGCGCGACTCGTCAGGCTCTTCGAGGCCGACTACGCCGACGAGCGCACCACGTTCCACGCGTTCTGTTACGAGTGCCGCTACGACGGTCCGATCACCTGGCAGCCGGAGGAGGTCGCGTGGGGGGAGTGGGTGACGCCGGCGCGCCTGCTCGAACTGCTCGACGAACTGCCGTTCATGCCCGACACCCGCAGTTGCTTCGCGTCCTGGCTCGACTCGTGGAGGTAGCTACCTCGTGCCCGGGTCGCTGGAGGCCCTGACCACCAGCTTGGGCTGCAGGATCACCCGCTGGTGGACGTGGTCGGGGTCGCCCGACGAGTGCTCGAAGAGCAACTGTGCCGACCGGTAGCCGAGCTCGGCGACCGGCTGCCTGACGGACGACAGCGGCACGATCCAGTCGGCGGCGAAGGTGATGTCGTCGTACCCGACCAGCGCGACGTCCTCGGGGACGCGGACGCCCGCCGCCGTGAGGGCGCGATAGACGCCGAAGGCGAGCATGTCGTTGCCGCAGAAGATGGCGGTCGGGACGCCGCTGGCCAGGAGCCGTTCCGCGGCGCGCATGCCGTCCCTGATGCCGATGTTCTCGACTGTCTCCTCGATGAGCGCCCGGGTGGGGTCGAGCCCGGCGTCCACGATTGCCTGCCGGGCGCCCTTGCTGCGCTGGTCGAACTGGTGCAGGACGTGACGGCCACCGACGAAGGCCACCCGCTCGTGGCCGAGCGACAGCAGGTGCGTCACCGCCTGGCGGGCCCCCGAGACGTGGTCGACTGACACCGAGCAGTGGTTGGCCGAGTCCTTGAAGTCCAGGAACACTATCTGCGGACGCTCGGACGGCGGCAGCTCGCGCGCGATCCTCACGTTCGCGCTGGCCGGGGTGAGCAGCGTCCCGCGGACGCGCTGCGCGGCGAGCATCTGCAGGAGCTGCTTCTGCTTCTCGACCGAGTTCCCCGAGTCGCAGAGGATCATGACGTGGCCGCTCTCGTTGGCGGCCCGCTCGACCGCCCCGGCCACCTCCATGAAGAAGGGGCTCTCGATGTCGAGCACCACCAGGCCGATCACCTGGCTGGAAGCGCCGGTGAGCACGCGGGCGAGCTGGTTGGGGACGAAGCCGAGTTCGGCGATGGCCCGCTCGACCGCCTCACGGGTGTGCCTGCGGACGCGCTCGGGCCGGTTGATGGTGTTCGACACCGTCC